>NZ_DIIQ01000014.1:316618-316921 GCF_002420785.1 Pseudomonas sp. UBA5666
AGCCGCTGCCAGCGGCGATGATGTCGTCGTTCCAGACGCGCAGGTTGCCCCAATGCATGCGTGCTGGGTCGTAGTACTCGGCGAATGAGAAGTGGTGGTGCGCATCGAGCCAGCCGTGGTTGGCGGCGCCGAGGGTGTTGAATGGTCGTAGTTGAAGCATGATCGGACTCCTTCAAGGGGTGGAATGGGACCATCATGCGCTAATGAAACATCTAAAATAAGCGTAAATATCGGCTTTTTTTAATCGAACAAATAGATACCTTTTTTGAGGTAACCCCCTATATTGCCGTTGCCGTTGCCGTT
>NZ_DIIQ01000016.1:0-317 GCF_002420785.1 Pseudomonas sp. UBA5666
TGGCGCGAGCCGGCGGCACCTGGCTTCTCGCAGCCGCCGGCCCAGCAGCCGGGCTTTGGCGCAGCGCCCGCGCGTGGCGGTGCCAGCAGCTTCCTGGGCGGCGCCATGCAGACTGCGGCCGGTGTAGCCGGGGGTGTCTTGCTGGCCCAGGGCATCAGCAGCCTGTTCAACCACAACGCCCAGCCCGAAGAGGTGGTCGAGGTGATCAAGGAGGAGCCTGCGCAGGCCAGTGACAGTGGCGGCTGGACCGACCAGAACGAGCAGCAGCACGTGGCCGACAACAGCGGCTGGGGCAGCGACCAGGGCGGTTACAGTGA
>NZ_DIIQ01000016.1:561-929 GCF_002420785.1 Pseudomonas sp. UBA5666
GCCGATTACGGCGGTGATGACGGTGGATTATTCTCCGACGACGATTCCTACGTCTGACGGCTCTGGCATACTGCTGGCCTTCGCGGGGCGCTGAACCCGCCCCGATTCGGCCAGACGAGGTGCCAAGGTGAAAAAGATCGCGTTGTTCGCCGACGTGCAGAACCTCTATTACACCGTGCGCCAGGCCCACGGTTGCCATTTCAACTACACCGCCTTGTGGAACCAGGTCAGCCGAGAAGGCCAGATCGTCGAGGCGGTGGCCTATGCCATCGATCGGGGCGACAGCAAGCAGCAGCAGTTTCAGCAGATACTGCGCAACCTGGGTTTCGATGTGCGCCTCAAGCCCTTCATCCAGCGCAGCGATGGCT
>NZ_DIIQ01000016.1:1179-43582 GCF_002420785.1 Pseudomonas sp. UBA5666
GGCTCGGCCAAGGGCGACTGGGATGTCGGCATCACCCTGGATGTGATCGATGCGGCCAGCCGCGTGGACCAGGTGGTACTGGCCTCGGGTGACGGGGATTTCGACCTGCTGCTCGACCGCGTGATCCAGCGCCACGGCACCGAAGCGGTGGTCTACGGCGTGCCGGGGCTGACGGCGATGTCGCTGATCCGCGCCGCCACCCGCTATGTGCCCATCGATGGCCCGTTGTTGCTCAAACACTAAGGTTTTTATGGAACGTATCGCTGTCATCGACTTTGAAACCACCGGCATTTCCCCAGGCACCGGTTGCCGCGCCACTGAGGTGGCCGTGGTGATGCTCGAGCGCGGGCAAATCGTCGAGCGCTATCAGAGCCTGATGAACGCGGGGGTGTCGGTGCCTGCTTTCGTGTCGGGCTTGACCGGCATCACCACCGCCATGGTGCGCAAGGCACCCCCGGTGGAGCAGGTGATGAACGAGGTGGCCGAGTTCGTGGGGGCCACGCCGCTGCTGGCCCACAACGCCGCCTTCGACCAGAAGTTCTGGGATTTCGAACTGAGCCGCATCGGCCGCAGCCGCAGCCAGCCCTTCGCCTGCTCGCTGTTGCTGTCCCGGCGCCTGCTGCCGGCCGCCCCCAACCACAAGCTGGGCACACTGAACCACTGGGCCGGGCTGCCCAACACCGGCACGGCCCACCGGGCCATGGCCGACGCGGAAATGGCCGCTAACCTGGTCCAGCACCTGGCCGGCGTGCTGCGCCAGGACCACGGGGTGCAGCAGCCTTCCCACGACTTGTTCTGCCGTTTGCAGAAAACCCCCGCCGCCAAGGTGCGCGACGCGCTGGCAGCCTACCGCTGAAACGGGCAGCGCCTGGCGTCGCACGCCCGCGGCTGCAAGTGTGCTGCTTATCCAACGCCTCACTGTAGGGTTGCCGCTGCGTTTCACACCGTTAGACTGCGTCACCCGCAAATGGATTTTCGAGTCGACCATGTCCAGCACCCGCCGCTTCCCGCTGTTGCTCATCGGGGCCTTCGTGGCCCTGTATTTCGTATGGGGTTCAACCTACCTGTTCATTCGCATCGGTGTGGAAAGCTGGCCGCCCATGCTCATGGCTGGGGTGCGCTTTCTGATTGCCGGGGGGCTGTTGTACGGCTTCATGCGCTGGCGAGGGGCGCCATCACCGTCCTGGCCGCAGTGGCGGGCAGCGGGGCTGGTGGGCTTTTTGCTGCTCAGCTGTGGCAACGGGGGCGTGACGATCGCTGAGCATGCCGGCGTGGCGTCCGGCGTGGCAGCGCTGGCGGTGGCGACCGTGCCCTTGTTTACCCTGGTGTTTGGGCTGATGTTCGGTTATCGCAACTCAGGGCTCGAATGGGCGGGCATCGTGCTTGGCCTGACCGGCATCGGCTTGCTCAACCTGGGCTCCAACCTGCAGGCGAGCCCGCTTGGCGCGGCGCTGTTGATCTTCGCCGCCGCCTCGTGGGCATTCGGGTCGGTCTGGAGCAAGCGCCTGCCCATGCCTCCGGGCCCCATGGCCAGCGCTGCACAGATGCTGGTCGGTGGTACGGCGTTGCTGTTGGGCAGCCTGCTGTCGGGTGAACGCATGACGCAGATGCCCACCGCTGCCGGCTGGGGCGCGCTGGCCTACCTGGTGTTCTTCGGCTCGATCCTGGCGTTCAGCGCCTACATGTACCTGCTCAAGCACGTTCGCCCGGCGGCGGCCACCAGCTATGCCTACGTCAACCCGGCCGTGGCGGTGCTCTTGGGCATCGTGCTTGCCGGCGAGCAGATCGGTGCCGAAGAGTGCGTTGCCATGGCCGTGATCATTGGCGCGGTGGTCCTGATCGGCCTGCCGCAGTGGCGCAAGGCGCGGCCCATCGCCTAGCCGCTCGACCGGGAAACCTGCAAGTGCACAGGGGGGATGCGGTAGACTTGCCGGCTTCGCTGAACCCCTGATGGTATTGCCATGAATTTCGCCAAACTCGGCCTGATCGAACCCTTGCTGCGCACCCTTGAGCAGCGCGATTACACCAACCCGACCCCGGTACAGGCCCAGGCCATCCCCGCCGTGCTGGCCGGCCGCGACCTGATGGCCGCCGCCCAGACCGGCACGGGCAAGACCGCAGGTTTTGCCCTACCCGTGTTGCAACGCCTGGCGCTTGAAGGCGAGAAGGTGGCGGCCAACTCGATTCGTGCCTTGGTCCTGGTGCCCACCCGTGAACTGGCCGAGCAGGTGCATACCAACGTGCGCGAGTATGCCGAGCACCTGCCGCTGAGCACCTATGCGGTGTATGGCGGGGTCAGCATCAACCCGCAGATGATGCGCCTGCGCCGTGGTGTGGACCTGCTGGTGGCGACCCCGGGCCGGCTGCTGGACCTGTATCGCCAGAACGCGATCAAGTTCAACCAGGTGCAGATTCTGGTGCTCGACGAAGCCGATCGCATGCTCGACCTGGGGTTCGCCGAGGAGCTGCAATCGGTCTATGCCGCGCTGCCCCGCAAGCGCCAGACGCTGCTGTTTTCGGCGACCTTCTCGGACCAGATCCGCCTGCTTGCAGGGCTCGCGCTCAACGACCCGCTCAGCATCGAAGTCAGCCCGCGCAATGCCACGGCGGCGAGCGTCAAGCAATGGCTGGTGACGGTGGACAAGAAGCGCAAGGTCGACCTGTTCTGCCACCTGTTGCGCAAGCAGCGTTGGAAGCAGGTGCTGGTCTTCGCCAAGACCCGCAATGGCGTCGATCAACTGGTCGAGCGCCTGCTGGCCGAAGGGGTCAAGGCCGATGGTATCCATGGCGACCGCCCCCAGGCGACACGGCAACGGGCGCTGGACAGCTTCAAGGCACGCGAGGTGCAGGTGCTGGTGGCCACCGACGTGGCTGCGCGCGGGCTGGACATCGACGACCTGCCGCTGGTAGTCAACCTGGACCTGCCGATCGTGGCCGAAGACTATGTGCACCGTATCGGCCGCACTGGCCGTGCGGGCAACACGGGTGAGGCGATTTCGCTGGTGTGCGCGGATGAGGTGCAGTTGCTAGCGGCCATCGAAGTGCTGACCCGGCAGACACTGACGCGTCATGAAGAGCCTGACTTCATTCCTGATCACCGGGTACCCCTGACCGATGCCAGTGGTCAGGTGATGAAAAAGCCCAAGAAACCGAAGAAGCCCAAGGAGAACAGTGCCAAGCGTGGGCTGGGTCGCTGGATGGACAGTGATGAGGCAGGCACCGCGCCACCTGCGGTGAAGGCCGTGCGCAAGGTGCCTAGCTTCAATGGGGGGCCGCGCAAGCGCAAGCCCTGACGGTTAGAGCGTTGGCGTGAGGCAGTGGCTTTTGATCTCAACGGGGCAGGTACGAGCTTTAGCAGCGCGTTGGGTATAGCCCCGATTGCTAAAGCGAGGACAGGCCTGTGAAACCTGCGATCAGCCCGTCGTATTCCCCTGCCGCCCCACCCACGCCGCCGCTGCCCGACCGGCCCGCAGCCCGCTGGCGAAGCAGGCAGTCAGCAGATACCCGCCTGTTGGCGCTTCCCAGTCCAGCATCTCGCCCGCACAGAACACCCCTGGCATGTGCTTTATCATCAGCCCCTCATCCAGGCTTTCGAAACGCACCCCGCCGGCACTACTGATCGCTTCGTCCAAGGGACGAGTGCGCACCAGCGTGATCGGCAGGGCCTTGATCGCCTGGGCAAGGGCTGGCGGGTCGGCGAATGTGGCCGGGTCGGTCAGCTCGCGCAGCAGCGCCGCCTTGACCCCGTCCAGGCCCAATTGCCCTTGCAAGTGCTTGGCCATGGACCGCGAGCCCCTCGGGCGTGCCAGGGCCTGGGCAATCTTGTCCACAGGCTTGTCCGGCAGCAGGTCCAATATCAGCACACCGCTGCCACATTGCTCGATGGCCGCACGCACCTGCGCCGACCAGGCGTAGACCAGGCTGCCTTCCACACCCTGGGCGGTCAGGATGAACTCGCCTTTGCGCGGCGCACGGCCTGGCACGCTCAGGGCAATGTTCTTGACCGGCGCCCCTGCGAACTTGTCGGTGAGCACCGCACTCCAGCCCGCGACCTCGAACCCGCAATTGCTCGGGCGCAGGGGTGAGATATCCACAGCGCGGTCAGCCAGGGTTGCCTGCCAGCGCCCATCCGATCCCAGCCGCGCCCAACTGCCGCCACCCAGTGCCAGTACGACCACGGCGGGCCGGACCAGCCGCTCGCCCTGTGGATAAGCAATGCGCAGCGCGCCGTCCTCGCTCCAGCCCAGCCAGCGATGACGGTTGTGGATAACCACGCCGGTTTCACGCAGGCGCTTGAGCCACGCGCGTAGGAGCGGGGCGGCCTTCATGTCGGTTGGGAACACGCGGCCCGAGCTGCCCACGAACGTGGCGATACCCAGCCCGTGAATCCACTGGCGCAAGGCGTTGGCGTCAAAGTCGCGCAACAGCCCGTCAACCTCGCTTTGGCGCTCGGCATACCGCGCCGCGAAGGCAGGGTAGGGCTCGGAATGGGTGATGTTCATGCCGCCCACGCCTGCCAGCAGAAACTTGCGACCCACCGAAGGCATGGCGTCGAACACTTCCACCGAAAGCCCGGCCTGTGCCAGGGCTTCAGCCGCCATCAGGCCGGCGGGGCCGCCCCCAATGACAGCGGCGACAGGAGGGGCGGGGTGACTTACTTCGGACATGATGGGCTGCAGGCTGTGGAAAAGATGCGCATTCTAGCGCAGCACAGCTCTCACAAGCACTGATCAAAAAATGATCAATGTCGCGCAGGCAGCGCTATTAAAGGGCTACAGCCTGTTTCGCTCAGGTTATCCACAAGCGGTTCCACAGTCATTGTGCACAACGCAAGACGTTGGCCGCCGTGTGATGAAGCACGCCATGGCGCTTGGCCAGCGCTCTGCGATCCTTGCTGTAACCGCCCCCGATCACGCCCATGACCGGAATGTCGCGGCCCAGGCACTGGCCGAGCACGCGCGCGTCACGTGCGGCCAGCCCTGCATCGGTGATTTGCAGGTAACCCAGGGCATCGTCCTTGTGAACATCGACCCCGGCGTCGTACAGCACCAGGTCAGGCTGATAGAGCGGCAGCAGGTAATTGAGCGCCTCATCCACCACGTGCAGGTAAGCGTCGTCCCCCATGCCACGTGGCAGGGGGATGTCCCAGTCGCTTTGCGCCTTGCGGGCCGGGAAGTTCTGCTCGCAATGCAGGGAGACGGTAATGGCGTCGGGCGTGTCTTCAAGAATGCGCGCGGTACCGTCCCCTTGATGAACATCGCAATCGAAGATCAGCACCCGGTGCACGCGGCCGGCTTCGAGCAGGTAACGGCTGATCACGGCCAGGTCATTGAAGATGCAAAAGCCGGCTGGGTGGTCGTAGTGGGCATGGTGGGTACCGCCCGCCAGGTGACAGGCCACCCCGTGTTGCAGGGCCATCTCGGCCGTCAACAGCGAACCCCCGACCGCACGCACGGTGCGCCGCGCCAGCGCTTCGCTCCACGGCAGGCCCAGGCGCCGCTGGTCCTCGCGGGATAGCTCGCCGTGCATGTAGCGCTCGATGTAACGGCGGTCGTGGGCCAGCGCAAGAATGTCATTGGGGCAGATTTCGGGCCGCAGCAACGCCTGGTCGGTGGTCAACCCACTGTCGATCAGGTGATCGTGCAGCAGACGAAACTTGTCCATCGGAAAACGATGGTCCGGCGGAAACTCCGGGCTGTAGTCTTCGTGGTAGATCAGCGGCAGCGACATGGGTTATCCACAGCAAGAAACAGACTTGATCTTGCCATGACAGCCAACGGCTGTGGAAAACTTTGCTAGCCCAGCGTGCAAGCCGGTGCCCACCTATGCAACGGGCACTTTCAACGTGCAGCGCTGGCCAGCACGCGCTGCCATTCGGGCGCGTTCAACCGCCCCAGGATGCGTGCCTTGCCACTGTCGTCCACGGAAACGAACAGGGCACTGGCATAACCGCTGTCCCGTTCGCCGCCGGTAACGTTCTGCTGGCGAGCGAACTGATCGACGCAGCCGTTGTGGGTTACCAGCACCAGGTTGTGTTCGGGGCGTTTGGCTGCCAGCGCCTGAGCCGGGAAGCCGCCGTCGCACTGGCCGATCCATTCCCGCGTGGCCACCGGCTGCCCCAGAATGAAATGCGCCGTCTGCTGGGTGCGCACCTTCGGGCTGCTCAACAGGTCGGCATCGGCCAGCCCCAGGTGCTTGAGGCCTTCGCCCACGCGCCCGGCAGCCTGGCTGCCGGCGACCGTGATGCCAGCCGGGTCGCCCAGGCAGGGGCCCGGTGCGCTGTCACAGCGCTCGGCATGGCGGATCATGACGATCACCGCACCGTTGGCCCAGGCCTGGAGCAGGCCGCTTTTGCTGAGTTGTTGTTCGCTACCAAGGTCCACGATGGAGGTTCTCGTCATAAACCAGGAGGTCGATGCCGCCACGGCCAGGCACAGGCTCAAGGCGACGGTCACGGTGCTGCGGGGCAGCCATCGCTTGCGCGGTGAATGCATTGCGTAGGGCGGCAGAGTGTTGCTCGACAGCATGGGTGGCTCCGACAGGGAAACCGCGCGCTGGGCGCGGCAGGGATGGCGGCATTTTGCTAACCCGCGTGTTGCCAGCCGGTGAAGCGCATGTGAAAAATGCATTCGGCTACTCATTACCCGGTGCGCGGTCGTGCCTGCGCCTACGCTGTACAGTGCAGCACGCCAAAACGGAGCGAACCCCATGACCCCCATTCTGGAACTGGAAAGCGCGCGGCTGATTCTGCGCCAATGGCAGGACGAGGATCTGCGCGAGTTCGCTGCCCTGTGCGCCGACCCCCAGGTCATGCGCTACTTCCCCGCGCCGCTCACACGCCTTGAAGCGGCTGCCTTGATCGGCCGCATCCGCGGGCATTTTCATGAGTACGGGTTTGGCCTGTGGGCGCTTGAGCGCAAGGACAGTGGGGCTTTCATCGGCATGACGGGCCTGCTCAATGTCAACTTCGACGCGCCCTTCGCCCCGGCAGTCGAGATCGGCTGGCGCCTGGCACGTCGGCACTGGGGTCTGGGGTTTGCCAGTGAGGCGGCCTGGACGTGCTTGCGCTGTGCGTTTGCCCAGTTGCAGGTCGAGCAGGTGGTGTCCTTTACCAGCACCCTCAACCTGCCCTCGCAGAAGGTGATGCAAGCCATCGGCATGGAGCAGGACCTGGCAGGCAGTTTCGACCACCCGCGTGTCGCCCTCGGCCATCCACTGCGCCCGCATGTGCTGTATCGGATCGATCGCGCGCGGTGGGAGCAGACCTTGCGGGCCGAGTGAACCGCCAGGGGGGCTGGCGATGTCAAACCCTGTATTATTTGCGCTATTGGACGGTGCGGCTCATGCGTGGGCCGCGCCGGTTGAATCGAGCGCCGGCCCACGGCGCCTTGTGAGCACGTCTTGCGTCTACGGAGAACCCTGATGAGTCATGTGTTGGACGACCTGGTCGACCTGTTGAGCCTCGAAGCCATTGAAGAAAACCTGTTCCGCGGCCGCAGCCAGGACCTGGGTTTTCGCCAGCTGTATGGCGGCCAGGTGCTGGGCCAGTCCTTGTCGGCCGCCAGCCAGACGGTAGAGGATGCCCGCCACGTGCACTCGCTGCACGGCTACTTCCTGCGCCCGGGCGATGCCAGCCTGCCGGTGGTGTACTCGGTGGACCGCGTGCGTGATGGCGGCAGTTTCAGTACCCGACGCGTCACGGCGATTCAGAAGGGCAAGACGATCTTCACCTGCAGCGCCTCGTTCCAGTACGACGAGGACGGGTTCACCCACCAGGCACAGATGCCCGATGTGGTCGGCCCTGAAAACCTGCCCACCGAAGTGGAACTGGCCAGCGCCATGGCCGATCAGCTTCCTGAGCGCATCCGCGACAAGGTGCTGTGCGCCAAGCCCATCGAGATTCGCCCAGTAACCGAGCGTGACCCGTTCAACCCCAAGCCCGGCGACCCGGTGAAATACGCCTGGTTCCGCGCCGACGGCAATCTGCCGGCTATCCCTGCGCTGCACAAGTACATCCTGGCCTACGCCTCTGATTTCGGGCTGCTGACCACATCGATGCTGCCCCATGGCAAGTCGGTCTGGCAGCGGGACATGCAGATCGCCAGCCTGGACCACTCTTTGTGGTTCCACGGCAACCTGCGGGCTGATGAATGGCTGCTGTACGCCACCGACAGCCCCTGGGCTGGCAATGCCCGTGGCTTCTGCCGCGGCAGCATCTTCAACCAGGCCGGTCAACTGGTCGCCTCGTCCAGCCAGGAAGGCCTGATCCGTCATCGCAAGGACTGGGCATGAACCTGGGCCAGGTGCGCCATTGGGTGTTCGACATGGACGGCACCCTGACCGTGGCCGCGCATGATTTTGCCGCAATCCGTGTGAAGTTGGGCATTCCTCCCAAGGACGACATTCTGGCGCACCTGGCGGCTCTGCCCGCAGACGAAGCCGCCGCCAAGCATGCCTGGCTGCTGGAGCACGAGCGTCATCTGGCGCTGGTCTCCAAAGCTGCCCAGGGGGCGGTGGAGCTGGTCCGTGAGCTGGCCAGCCGTGGTTGCCAACTGGGCATCCTCACCCGCAATGCCCGCGAACTGGCACACATCACGCTCCAAGCCATTGGCCTTGCCGACTGTTTTCCGGTGGCGCACATTCTTGGCCGTGACGAAGCGCAGCCCAAGCCCAGCCCCGATGGGCTGCTCAAGATTGCCGGCGCCTGGGGCGTCGCGCCGCAGGCGATGGTGATGGTGGGCGACCACCGCTTCGACCTCGACTGCGGGCGAGCCGCCGGCGCGGGCACGGTGCTTGTGAACCAGCCGCACGACGCCTGGCCGGGCCTTGCTGACCGACATGCGCCCGACTGTCATGCCTTGAAGCGTATGCTGGGCTGACCCCACGCTCGCCGACCACTTTCCTTTTTACAGATGGAGCACTCGACCATGAGCAGCAAGGCGATCTACGTTCAACCCGGCGGCGGCTACGACAAGGTCGAGGTCGGCACCTGCGAGGCCACTGCCCCAGGCGTGGGTGAAATCACCGTACGCTTGCATGCCAGCTCCCTCAATTACCACGACTTCGCCGTGGTCAGCGGCATGTGGGGCCCAGCCGAACGGCGCATCCCGATGGCCGACGGTGCCGGCGAGGTGATCGCCGTGGGCAGCGGCGTCAGCGACTTTCAGGTCGGTGACAGCGTGGTCAGCACCTTCTTCCCTGACTGGCTGGATGGTGAGGCCAATGTCGAGGGCTTTGCCCGGGTGCCGGGCGATGGCCTGGACGGTTATGCCCGTGGCCATGTGACCGCGTTGGCCACAGCCTTCACCCGCGCGCCCAAGGGCTTCAGCCACGCCGAGGCGGCGACCTTGACCACCGCCGGGCTTACCGCCTGGCGCGCGCTGATGAGCGACGATCACCTCAAGCCCGGTGACACGGTGCTGGTACAGGGCACCGGCGGGGTGTCGATCTTTGCCCTGCAGTTCGCCAAGCTGGCCGGTGCGTCGGTGATCGCCACCTCTTCCAGCGATGCCAAGCTCGAGCGGCTCAAGGCCTTGGGCGCCGACCACGTGATCAACTACACGCGCACGCCGGCCTGGGGCGAAAAGGTGCGTGAGCTGACCGACAACCGTGGGGTGGACCATGTGATCGAAGTCGGCGGGCCCGCCACCCTGGAGCAATCGATGATCGCCGCACGCATCGGGGGCCATGTCTCGCTGATCGGCATTTTGACCGGTGTGGCGGGGCAGCTGCCGCTGGTGCAGGCCCTGGTGCGGCAGATCCGCCTGCAGGGTGTGCTGGTAGGCAGCCGTGCCCAGCAGCAGGCCATGGTCCGGGCCATCGAGGCCAACGGCCTGCGCCCGGTGGTGGACAAGCACTTCGAGCTCGAACACATCGTCGATGCGTTTCGCTATCAGGAAAGCAACCGCCATTTCGGCAAGATCTGCCTGACCTGGTAACGCCTTGGGGTAACGGGATGTAATGGCTGGCGACCAGACCAATACATTCGCGCACATCGGGAGCACAGGCGGCTGGCTAGAATGCCCGGCTCCGTTGCGACTGATTCTCTCTTCAAGAGGACGCCCCGATGTGCCTGTTCCCCCGTTTGCGGCAGCGCCTGCTGCCTGCCTTGCTGCTGCTGGCGCCCTGCCTCGGCTTTGCCCACACCGCCCAAGCCCTGCAAGTTACCGATGTGCTGGGGCGTACCGTCGAGCTTGACCACGCCCCGCAACGTATCGTGCTGGGCGAGGGGCGTTTGTTCTTCGCCCTGGCGCTGCTCGACCGTGATAACCCCTTCCAGCGCGTGGTGGGCTGGCAGAACGACATGCGCTTGCTGGACCCGCATACCTATGAGGTCTACGCCCGGCAGTACCCGCAGATCGCCAAGCTGCCCTTGATAGGGCAGGCCTCCGAGCAGAGCGTGAGCGCCGAGCAGATCCTGTCGCTCAAGCCTGACCTGGCCATTTTCAGCATCGCCGGCGAAGGCCCGACCCAGCACAGCCCGGTGGCCGATCTGCTGGCCAAGGCCGGCGTGCCGGTGTTGTTCATCGATTTTCGTGTGCACCCCATGCGCAATACCCACGTCAGCATGCAGGCGCTGGGTACGCTGCTAGGCCGTGAACAGCAGGCGCAGCAGTACCTCGACCTGTACGACCGTCACCTGGAGCAGGTGAAAGCGGGCGTGGCTGGCATCAAGGAAAGCGAGCGGCCCAAGGTGTTTCTGGAATTGCTGGCCGGGGTGTGGCAAGCGCCTGGCCATACCACTGGCAAAAGCGGCTTGGGCAGTGTGGTCCAGGCGGTGGGTGGCCATAACATCGGTGCCGACGTGGTGCCCGGTGCGCTGGGCGATGTGAGCGTCGAGTACGTGCTGCAAGCCGATCCCGACGTCTATATCGCCACCGGCAACCGCGCCCCCGGCGTACTGCTGGGGGCCGGGGTTTCCGAAAAAACGGCCCGGGACAGCTTGGCGAAGATCACCGCCCGCCCGGAATTCGCCCCCTTGCGGCCCATCCAGGCCGGCCAGGCCCATGGCTTGTGGCATGACTTCTACAACTCGCCGTTCAACATCCTTGCGATTGAAGCGATGGCGCGTTGGGTGCACCCGGAGCGGTTCAAGGACATCGACCCGCAAGCGACCATGGCCGAGATCAACCGCATGCTCAAGGTAGGGCTGGACGGTCAGTACTGGGTCGACGCCCAGTGAACGCACAGGCGCTGCCAGGCGTGCAACAGGCCGCCTGGCACTACCGCCGGCTGCTGTGGCGGCGTACCGGGCTGGTTGCCGGGCTGGCCGTGCTGTTACTGGTTTCGGTCTTGAGCGACCTGGCCAGCGGTGCGTCGGGGATGAGCCTGGGGCGACTGGTGCAAGGCCTGTTCGACCCGGCCACGCTCAGCGCCACGGAGCGGGTGATCATCTGGAACGTACGCTTGCCCTACGCGCTGATGGCGGTGCTGGTGGGCACGGCACTGTCGCTCGCAGGGGCCGAGATGCAGGCAATCCTCGACAACCCGCTGGCCAGCCCCTTCACCCTGGGGGTGTCCTCGTCAGCGGCACTGGGGGCTTCGCTTGCCATAGCCTACCCGCTCAGCATCGCCTGGATGACGGCGGGGGTGCAGGTGACGGTGATGGCCTTCGTCTTCGCCTGCCTGTCGGTGGTGTTGTTGCAGGCCATGTCGCGGCTTCGCGGGGCGGGCGTGGAGAGCCTGGTGCTGTTCGGCATCGCCCTGGTGTTCAGCTGCAATGCCCTGGTGTCGCTGTTGCAACTGCTGGCCACCGAAGACGTATTGCAGCAACTGGTGTTCTGGACCATGGGCAGCCTGGCCCGGGCCGATTGGAACAAACTCGGCATTCTGGCGCTGGTCGTGGCACTGGTGTTGCCGTTTTCGCTGCGCGCAGCACCTGCGATGACGCTGCTGCGCATGGGCGAGGACCGGGCGCGCAGCTTCGGTGTGGACACCCGGCGGCTGCGTTTTGCCTCGCTGCTGCGCATCAGCCTGTTGTCGGCAACCGCCGTGGCATTCGTTGGCACCATCGGCTTCGTCGGCCTGGTCGGGCCGCACATTGCGCGCTTGCTGGTGGGGGAAGACCAGCGGTTCCTGCTGCCGGCCAGCGCGCTGGTGGGCGCGCTGATGCTGTCGTTGTCCTCCATTGCCAGCAAGCTGATCATGCCAGGCGTCATCGTGCCGGTCGGCATCGTCACCGCCCTGGTGGGGGTGCCGATTTTCGTGACGCTGGTGTTCCGGCGAGGGAGAAAGCTGTGAGCCTGGTGATCGACAAGGTTTCGGTCGCCTACGGTGCGCGGCAGATTTTGCACGAGGTCAGCCTGCCTGCCCTGCCCGAAGGCAGCCTGGTGGCGCTGGTGGGGCCCAACGGGGCGGGCAAGTCCACGCTGCTCAGGGCCCTGGCAGGGCTCGAACGCATGCGTGGCGGCCTGCGCCTGGATGGCCAGGACGTGAACCGCCTGGCCTTTGCCGAGCGCGCTCGACGGCTAGCCTACATGCCCCAGCAGTTGCCCCCCGGCATTGCCCTTGGCGTGCTGGAAAGCATCATGGCCGCACTTCGCGTAGGCAGCGCGGACGACCTGCTGGGCCAGGCCTTTGCGGCCCTGCGCCAGCTGGGTATCGAGCACCTGGCCCAGCGCTCGCTGGACAGCTTGTCCGGTGGGCAGCGGCAATTGGTGGCGCTGGCCCAGTTGCTGGCGCGCAACCCGCAGGTGCTGCTGCTCGATGAGCCCACCAGCGCGCTTGACCTGCATTATCAATTGCGGGTCATGGACGCCGTGCGTGAGCGCGTGCAGGTGCATCGCCTGTTGGCGGTGGCGGTGCTGCACGACATCAACCTGGCTGCCAGCCATGCCGACTGGCTGGTGGTGCTGCGCGAGGGCAGGGTGGTCGCCAGTGGTACGCCGCAGGATGTGTTGGTGCCCGACTTGCTGGCGCAGGTGTATGGCGTCCAGGCGCGGGTCGAGCGCTGTTCCCTGGGGCGGCTGCAAGTGCTGGTCGACCACGCCTTGGCCTGATGCCCGCGCCACCCGCTGCCTGTTGAACGGGCAGCCGGGGCAGCACACTCGAATGAAAAACAGAAGCGTCATTGGCGTTGATGGCGCGTTCGGACATGCCAATCGCGACATTTGTCGCTTGCACAAAAGCGCTGTCGTGATCGAACAGTTCCGGGGCGTTCTCGTGTAATTTCCCTCATCCCTGCGGGGCTTAAATGAAGCCCGACCCCCACCGGCACGTTGCCTTGTGATGCGCTGCAAAGATCAACAACAGAGCGCAAGCAACCTGTCGACCTGAACCCTTCAAGGAGCTATTTTCGCCTACGCCTGCCCGTCCATCCTTGTGTCAGCAAAAAGAGAACAACATCAATGAACACCGTGGGATCTGATGGCAACCTTGCACAAGGTTTCAAGCCACGTCATGTAACGATGCTGTCCATCGCCGGCATCATCGGCGCCGGACTTTTCGTCGGCTCGGGCCACGCCATTGCGGCAGCCGGCCCGGCTACCATAATCTCCTATTTCGTGGCCGGGACCTTGGTCGTCCTGGTCATGCGCATGCTCGGCGAAATGGCCGTCGCGCACCCCGATACCGGTTCATTTTCCACCTACGCCGACCAGGCCATCGGCCGCTGGGCCGGCTACACCATCGGCTGGTTGTACTGGTGGTTCTGGGTGCTGGTCATTCCCATCGAAGCCCTGGCGGCAGGGCACGTGCTCAACGCCTGGTTCCCGCAGATAGACAGCTGGATATTCGCCTTGGCGTCGGTGCTGTTGCTGGCAGGTACCAACCTGTTCAGTGTGGCCAAGTACGGTGAGTTCGAGTTCTGGTTCGCCATTTTGAAAGTGACTGCGATCCTTGCCTTCATCAGCCTCGGCTTCGCGGCGCTGATGGGTTGGCTGCCCAACCGTGAAGTCAGCGGTTTGAGTGGGCTGATTGCCGAGCATGGCGGTTTTGCGCCCAATGGTTGGGCGGCGGTGGTGGGCGCGTTCATCACTGTGATGTTCAGCTTCATCGGCACGGAGGCAGTGACCATCGCCGCTTCGGAGTCGAGCGATCCTTCGCGCAACATCGCCAAGGCCACCCGTTCGGTCATCTGGCGCATCAGTACCTTCTACATCCTCTCCATCTTCGTGATCATTTCCGTCGTGCCGTGGAACGACCCACAGTTGGCTATGGTGGGCTCGTATCAGCGTGCACTGGAAATCATGAACATCCCCAATGCGGCCTTGCTGGTCGACCTGGTGGTGCTGGTAGCGGTCACCAGCTGCATGAACTCCTCGATCTACATCGCCTCGCGCATGATGTATTCGCTGGCCAAGCGTGGCGATGCGCCGGCAATGCTCAAACACACGTCCAAGGTCGGCGTACCCCGTGCTGCGGTGTTCGGCAGCACCCTGATCGGTGCATCCATCGCCGTGCTCAACTACTTCGCACCCAAGGGCGTGTTCGAGTTCCTGCTGGCAAGCTCAGGTGCCATCGCGCTGCTGGTCTACATGGTCATCGCCATCTCCCAACTGCGCATGCGTCGCCGTCTTGAGCGGGAGAATACTGAGCTCAAGTTCCGCATGTGGCTGTTCCCCTGGCTGACCTGGGCGGTAATCATCTTCATTGCCCTGGCCTTGGCGGTGATGATGTACACGCCCGAGCACCGGGCGGAAGTGAGCGCCACGCTGGGGCTTGCGATCCTGATTTCCTTCCTGGGTATCGTGACGACACGCGGTCATGCGCAGCCTGTGGGGGCGCGGTCGTTGGGGTGAGATGAGCTTTGCTGGAGCCTCGAGGCTGCGATGCGGCTTCGGGGTTATCAGCTTCGCAACTCAGGGTGCTGGGGCCGCTTTGCGGCCCATCGTGGCACGAGGCCTGCTCCTACTTGGATGGGTAAGCCTTCGGGGCTGCACACGTCTGTACTGAGGCAGGCGGGAATGCCAGCCTTGCAGGGCTGGCAGCTCATAGGCGCTGGGCGGCGAGGCGATCAGCCTACTGCGCCGGGCGCTTGTCTTGCGTGCAGGCAACGTAGGTACTGCCCGACTCGCCCCGCAACGACACATCGTGGTTGCCAACTTCCTGGGTGTAATGCCCCAGGTCATCCTTGCCGATGCCGCTCAGCTTGGCGATGTCCTCGACGCGCTGGCCCTTGAACATCCCCGAAAATTCGTTGAAGTCACCTTCGCCGTCACTGGCAGCATGTGCCGTCAGCTGCGTGATCGGTTGGCCGTAGACCTCCACTGGCTGCGCCAGCGAATACTCAGCGTCCGACAGCTCCGACGCCTGGACGGTGGCCTGGCCCTTGGCCGCCGTGACCAGTGCATCGAACTGCTCGGGTGAGACCACGCGCTTGCACGTCAGAACTTGGCCGATACGCGTGAGAGCCTCGGTTTGATCGAGGTTTTCAGCGTGAGCGGTGGCCACGCCAGCAAGGCTGGCAAGCAGGGGCAGGATCAGGCGAGTCGTGTTCATGCATCAGTTCCTTCTGGTGGGTAGCCCCTATTGAGTGCCGGGGTCACCAATGGTTTCAAGGCGCCAGGGACGCTACCGGCCATGGCGTGAAGAGGCAGGCGCACCCATGCTTTGGTCCGGTGCTCACGGCGCACTCGCCTGCCCTTGATCCAACCTGCCAAATTTCTTTGAGCAATGGACTACCATCCGATGGCCTAATGCAATTAAATGCGCCACCCGGACAACTATTCCGGCCAGTAACTGTCACTCACAAAACACCCGGTCATAGCGTGAAGGTGCCCGCTTTCACCACAGGAGCTCAGATACATGGCAGCACTGCAAAGCAGTACGTTGGACGCGGTCGAAAACAACCAGGACCAGTTGCTGACCCAGTGGTTGGCAGGCCTGGAAGCCAACGGTGCCACGCGCAACGTCAAGGAACAGGTGCTGGCCCAAGAGACCCGCGAGTTCCTGCAACTGTTGGTGCAGGGCTTGAAGGGCCAAGGTGGCGCCAACCTGGCAACCGCCGATTGGGAGGCCGTACGCCGGTTCCTCGAAAAGCTGTCGTCATCGCGCGCGCAGATGGGCCATGACTCCCACCAGACCGTGCACTCCATCTACGCCCTGAAGCGTCCGCTGTTCGCCTTGCTGCAATCGCACTACAGCGCCGACCCGGCCACGCTGGCCGAGGAACTCTGGCGCGTGTCCGAGCTGCTCGACAGCATGGGCATGCACACCATGCGCACTTACCAGGCGAGCCGTGAAAACGTCATTCGCCGCCAGCAGGAAGAACTGCTGGAGCTGTCTACGCCGGTGGTCAAACTGTGGGACGGTGTGCTGGCCTTGCCATTGATCGGCACCCTCGACTCCCAGCGCAGCCAGACCGTCATGGAGTCGCTGCTGCAGCGCATCGTCGACACCGGTTCGGAAATCGCCATTATCGACATCACGGGCGTGCCCACCGTGGACACCCTCGTGGCGCAGCACCTGCTCAAGACCGTGACGGCCATTCGCCTGATGGGCGCCGATTGCATCATCAGCGGCATCCGCCCGCAGATCGCCCAGACCATCGTGCACCTGGGCCTGGACCTTGGCACCCTGACCACCAAGGCTAACCTGGCCGATGCCCTGAAGCTGGCCCTGACCCGCGTGGGCAGCGACCTCGGCCAGCGAGCCTGAGCCATGGAGCGTATCCCGATCCTGCAGATGGGGGAATTCCTGCTGGTGACCATCCAGGTGGACATGCACGACCAACTGGCCCTCACCCTGCAGGAAGACCTGACCGACCGCATCAGCAGCACCTCCGCCCGCGGCGTACTCATCGACATCTCGGCACTGGACATGGTCGACTCGTTCATCGGGCGCATGATCGCCAGCATCTCGGGCCTGTCACGCATCATGGACGCCGAGACCATGGTGGTCGGCATGCAGCCTGCCGTAGCCATCACCCTGGTGGAACTGGGGCTGACGTTGCCCGGGGTAAGTACGGCCTTGAATGTGGAACGCGGCATGCAAGTGCTGCGTCAGCGTGTGACCCGCAAATGAATGTGCGCGACAGCGGTAGCCTGCCGGTGCGCATCGAGCAGGATGTAGTCCTTGCGCGCCAGTTGGCCCGCAAGCTGGCGGGCGAGTGCGGCATGCGCCTGGTCGACCTGACCAAGTTGGTCACCGCCGTCAGCGAGCTGGCCCGCAACACCGTGGTCTACGGCCGTGGCGGCGACATGGACTGGCAGGTGCTGGAGGACTTCGGTCGCGTGGGCCTGCGCCTGCATTTTCGTGACGAAGGCCCCGGCATTCCCGATATCGGCCTGGCGTTGACCGACGGCTGGACCTCGGGCGGTGGCATGGGCCTGGGCCTGACCGGCGCGCGGCGCCTGGTGGATGAGTTCGAGTTGGATACCGCGCCTGGCGAGGGTACCCGTGTGACGATCACACGATGGGCGTGAGCATCGCTGCCAGCCAGACCTGCGTCGTACCGTTGGCTGACCCCAGTGACGTTGGCCACGCTCGACGGATCGCGCAAAAACTTGCTCAGGCCCACGGTCATGACGAAACGGACGCCGGACGTGTCGCGCTGGTGGTGACCGAGCTGTGCACCAACGTGCTCAAGCATGCCGGGCACGGCGAGCTTCATCTGCGGGCGCTGCCGCGCGGTGACGGCAGGTTTGGCATCGAAGTGCTCACCCTCGATCGCGCGCAAGGGTTCGATGCCCAAGCCTGCCTGGCCGACGGCTATTCGTCGGCGGGTACCCAAGGCATCGGCCTGGGCGCCATCGCCCGCCAGGCTCAAGTCTTCGACGTCTATGCCGATACCCGGGGAGCCGTAGTTCTGGCGCGGTTGTATGCCCAGAATGACCCAGGTACTGACCTGCGCTTCGGCGTCAGCCAGCATGCCCTCAATGGCGACCCGGCCTGCGGCGACACCTGGCACCTGACCTTCGATGGGCAGCGCGTGAGCGCCCTGGTGATCGACGGGCTGGGGCATGGCAGCGAAGCCGAAGCGGCAGCCCAGGCGGGCGCGGCAGTGTTCGCACAGGCACCGTTCGCCCACCCGCAGCAGCAGCTTCTGGCCATGCACCAGGCGATGGCAGGCACACGCGGTGGCGCCGTGGCCCTGGCGCACTACGAGGGCTGCAATGCACGGCTGAGCTACACCGGCATCGGCAACATCGGCGCGAGCCTGGTCAATGGCAGCCAATCACGAGGCCTGGCGTCAATGCCCGGCATCGTCGGCGGGCAATTCAGAAAAACCCAAGTGTTCGACTACGCTGATCTGAACGGAAATGTGTTGATCATGTACAGCGATGGCCTGCAGTCCCGGTGGAACCTCAAGGATTACCCTGGCCTGGTGCACCGTCATCCGGCCGTGATCGCTGCGGTGCTGCACCGCGATTTCTGCCGAGGCCGGGACGATGTCACCGTACTTGTCATCGACCTGGAGCTGCCCAATGGCTGATGCCGCACTTATTGCCCGCCTGCAAGCCGAGAACGACGCCTTGCGCGCCGAGCTGGATGAAACCAACCAGGGCGTGCTGGCGCTGTATGCCGAGCTGGATACCCAGGCTGAGCACCTGCGCCAGGCCTCGGACCTCAAAAGCCGCTTCCTGTCCTACATGAGCCATGAGTTTCGCACCCCGCTGGGCTCGATCTTGAGCATCACCGGCCTGCTGACCGACGAGCTCGACGGGCCGTTGTCGGCGGAACAGCACCGTCAGGTCACCTTCATCAGTACCGCTACCCGCGAGCTGTCCGACATGGTTGACGACTTGCTCGACTTGGCCAAGATCGAAGCCGGTCGCATCACCATTTCGCCGGCCTGGTTCGACATGTTCGACCTGTTCGCCGCCCTGCGAGGCATGTTCAGGCCCATCGTCGATGCCACGGCCGTGGACCTCATCTTCGAAGAACATGCCGGCCTGCCGCGGCTGTACACCGATGACAAGAAGCTGGCGCAGATTCTGCGCAACTTCATTTCCAATGCCCTGAAGTTCACCTCACAGGGCGAAGTGCGTATTTCCGCCTGCCTGGAAGGCGATGACAGTATCCGTTTCGCCGTGAGCGACACGGGTATCGGCATTGCACCGGAGCTGCTGGGTACCCTGTTCGAAGACTTCGCCCAGGTGGACTCTCCGTTGCAGAAACGCTTGCGCGGTACAGGCCTGGGCCTGTCGCTGTGCAAGCGCTTTGCCGAGCTGCTGGGTGGTCATGTGGGCGTCGAGAGCGAGCCGGGCGTTGGCTCCTGTTTCTTCGTGGTGATCCCGCTTGCCCTCGCCCCGGAGAGCACTGAATGAATGCCGATGTGCGCTTGCTGATCGTCGATGACAACGTTGCCACCCGCTACGCCATGCGCAGGCGGTTGGCGGTGCACGGGTACCAGGTACTGGAGGCCGGCACGGGCGGGGAGGGCCTGGCGCTGATCCGCGACAGCCAGATCGACGCCTTGATCCTGGACGTGAACCTGCCGGACATGAGCGGCTTCGACATCGTCCGGCTGCTGCGTCAGGACCCACGCACGGCGCTGCTGCCAGTGATTCATGTGTCGGCCGCGTCGATCCAGAGCGGCGACATCATCACCGGGCTGAACGCTGGCGCCGATGCCTACCTGATTCACCCCGTCGACCCGGACGTGCTGCTGGCTACCCTGCGCACCTTGCTGCGCGTGCGCGACACCGAGCGCGCATTGCGCCAGAGCGAGGCACGCTTTCGCGAGATCTTCACCAGCGTGTCGGCGCCGATTGCCGTGATGGACGCCCAGCTGAAGGTGCATGAATGCAACCAGGCGTTCAGCTACCTGATCCAGGACAACCGCCACCCTGAGCAGCTGCACGACTGCTTCGCCGATGGGCAGGAGGCGGCGCTGGCCAGCCTGCGCGAGCACCTCATGGCCGGCGAGCGCTGGCAGGGCACCTTGAGCATGCAGGTGCATGGCCATGTACGCGAGACCGAGTGGCAGCTTTCGCCGTATCAGGCGCCGGGTTTGTGCCTGGTGTTCGTCGAGGACATCACCGAGCACCGTCACCGCGAACGCTCGCACCTGGCCCGGCTGGACGACGCGACCAGCCAGTTGGCCCATGAAGTGGCCGTGCGCGAACGCACCGAGGCGCAGCTGGTGCAACTGCAAAAAATGGAGGCACTTGGCAGCTTGACCGGCGGCATCGCCCACGACTTCAACAACCTGCTGACCGGCATCATCACCAGCCTCGAACTGATCTGCAAACGGGTGGCCGAGAACCGTGTCGACAGAGTGCCGCGCTATGCCGAAGCTGCGCTCAGCTCGGCCAACAGCGCGGCTTCGCTGACCCATCGGCTGCTGGCCTTCGCTCGCCAGCAACCGCTGGACACCCGGCCCGTGGACGTCAACCGCCACGTGCGCTCGCTCGAAGAACTGCTGACCCGCACCATTGGCGAGCGCATCACGTTGACCCTGAACCTCTCCACCCAACCGGCCATCGCCCTGGTCGACCCGGTGCAGCTGGAAAGCGCGGTGCTCAACCTGGTGATCAACGCCCGCGACGCGCTGCCCAAGGGCGGGCGGATCTGGCTCGACACGGCCGCCATCTGGTCCCAGGAAAACCCCAATCTTGCCGACGGCCCCTATGTGATGGTCAGCGTGCGCGACAACGGCACCGGCATCGAACCTGAGTTGCTGGACAAGGTGTTCGACCCGTTCTTCACCACCAAGCCCGTCGGGCAGGGCACCGGCCTTGGGTTGTCGACCATCTATGGTTTCGCCCGGCAGTCCAGCGGCCACGTGATGCTCAACAGCGTGGTGGGGCAGGGCACCGAAGTGGCGCTGATGCTGCCGGCCAGCGCGCAGGCAGCCGTGCCCGTGGTACGCGAGCGTGGGCTCGATCTACAGGGTAACGGCGAGCATGTGCTGATCGTTGAGGACATGGCCTCGGTGCGGCTTTCGGTGGCCGAAGCGCTGGCCGATGCCGGCTATCACTGCACACTGGCCTCGACCACCGACCAGGCGCTGGAATACCTGCGCGACGACCCGAGCCTGGACCTGATGCTGACCGACGTTGGCCTGCCAACGCTCAGCGGCCGGGAGCTGGCCGACCTTGCCCGTGGCTACCGGCCCGAACTGCCTGTGCTGTTCATGACCGGCTATGCCGATGCCGCGTTGGACCGGCAGGCGTTTCTCGGCGATGGCATGGACATGCTGATCAAGCCGTTCCGTATGGGTGAGCTGCTGGGCAAAGTGAGGCAGGCCATCGGTAAGGTGTAGGACCCAGCCTACTACCGAAGTTATTTAATCTGAAAATAAATGAGGTGTTTTCTCATTCTCGTTCGGCAGGTAGGGAAGGCCGGAATACAGGCCGCCCGCCGATACGCTACGGAGCGAGAGAATGAGTTCTACCCCGGTTTCACTGCGCCACCCCCTGAACCGAGCCCTGCGTGGCGCCTTGCTCGGGCTCGTGGTAGGCAGCCATGTCCTGCCAGCCCTGGCCCAGCCTGCGGCCACTGACAGCAGCAGCCCGCTCAAGCAGTGGAACATTCCGGCAGGCCCGCTGGCGCCAGCGCTCGATCGTTTTGCCAGGGAAGCCGGCGTCAGCCTCTCGTATGACGCGCAAAGCGTGGCCCACCAGACGACGCCGGGCGTCCAGGGCTCGCTGGGTACCGCAGCGGCCTTGTCTTCGCTGTTGCAGGGCAGTGACCTGCAATCTGAACAGCAAGGCCCCAACGCCTACCTGTTGCTGCCCCAGCCCAAGCCCACCGGCCCGCTGGAGCTGGGCGCCACCGAGGACTACCGGCTGGCCCCGGTAATCGTCAACGCCAAGGTCAAGGCCAGCGCCGACGACGACATCAACTCGGTCGTGGCCAAGGAGTTGTGGGTGGGGGGCAAGGTCGCCACCAGCATCCTCAATACCCCGGCGTCGGTATCGGTGGTGACCCGCAAGGAGATGGAGCAGCGCAGCGTCAGCACCACCGAAGAAGCGCTGCAGTACACCCCAGGGGTGATCAGCGACTTCTATGGGTCGGACGACCGTAACGACTACTTCCAGATTCGCGGCTTCCAGGCCACGACCTACCGTGACGGCCTGACGCTCAGCTCCATGCGTGGCGTGCGCGAAGACCCTTACGCCTACGAGCGTATCGAGATCATTCGCGGCGCCAACTCCACCCTGTTCGGCCCCGCCGACCCAGGCGGCTCGGTCAACTTCGTGACCAAACAGCCACGGTTCGAGCGCTTCGGCCAGGGCTACGTGACCTACGGTTCGTACGACCATGCCGAGACCGGCATCGATGTGGGCGATGTGCTCAACGAAGGCGGCACCGTGGCGGGGCGCTTCACGGCCAAGCTGCAGGACAGCGACCGTGAGTACGACCATTCCCGGGACGACAGCCGCCTAGTGATGGGCGGGCTGACCTGGGCACCGAGCGACTTCACCTCGGCCACCGTGGTGCTGGACTACCTGAAGACCAACAGCTCGCCCAACAGCGGTGGCTACCCGCTGGACAAGGAGTACGACCGCAGCAAGTTCTTCGGTGAGCCCGGCTACAACTTCCACGATGTGGAGCGCACCAGCCTGTCCGGCAACATCACCCACGACTTCGACAACGGCTTTGTATTGCGTGGCAACCTGCGCTACAGCGAACTGACCGACGATTTTGGCTACGCCTACTTGAGCGACAGCCCATCGCGGGTGGGCACGACCATCCCGCGCTATGTGTTCGGCACCGACAGCGACGCCGACCAGCTCAACGGCAACCTGATGCTGCAATACGATGCGCAGTTCGAGCACATCGACAGCAGCACCCTGGTGGGGGTGGAGTACCTCGACTCCTCGACCAAACAGCGCTCGGTCTATAGCCTCGCCACCCCGATCGACATCGCCAACCCGGTGTTCACCGGCGTGCCGCGTGGCATCGAGCCCTACAGCCGCAAGAAGCAGGACGTGACCACCAAGGCTGTGTTCATGCAGCAGAACCTTTCGTTCTACGACCGCGTCATCGCCACCGCTGGCGTGCGCAATGACTCCATGGATCTGTCCAGCACCGAGTACGTGGGCGGGGCCGCCAAGCAGAGCGACGATTTGTCGGAAACCTCGTATCGCGCGGCGCTCACCTACATCGTCAACGACGAAGTGTCAACGTACGTGAGCATGGTGGAGTCGGTGTCCCCACCCCAGGTGGGCGTCACCCCGCAAACCGGCAAGCAGTACGAAGTGGGCGTGAAGTACTCGCCCATCGGCATGGACGCGATGTTCTCCGCTGCGATGTATGACCTGACCCAGGAAAACGTCACCATCGCTGTGGTACTGCCCAGCGGCATCATCGAACAGCAAACCGTCGGTGAGTCCCACGCACGCGGCCTGGACCTGGAAGCCAAGGCCCAGGTGACGGCTGATATCAGCGTAATTGGCGCCTATTCGTACATGGACACCGACGTGAAACGCGGGTCGCTGTATGACGGCTCTTCGCTCAAGGGCAACGCTTTTGCCACCGCACCCAAGCACTCGGCTTCGTTGTGGACGTACTACGACATTCCGGCGACCGACGTGAGTGTCGGGCTGGGCGCACGGTACGTGGGGGCTTACTACATGGATGCGGCCAACACCAAGAAGACCGACGGCACCACGTTGTTCGACGCGGCATTCAAGTACCAGATCGCCAAGGGCACCGACCTGGCGGTGAACGTGAGCAACCTGTTCGATGAACAGCACGTGGTGGGCTCGGGGACGGCTGATTATTACAACCCGGGGCGTGAGGTGACGGCGCGGGTGAGTTATAGCTGGTAAGCGATTATTGGGGGGGCTGAGCAGTGTCTGTAGAGGCTGCAATCGATGGCCTGTGCAGTCTGGCCGTTGTGAGCCGCACGGTAGGCCTTGAGCTCTAATGTGGAGCTGAAATGTTGGGGCCGCTTCGCGGCCCATCGCGGCCGGTCCGGCATCCCGGCGAGGCCGCGTCCACTAATACCGCGCAACCCTTAGTCCCGCACTATCAAGCAGCTAAAGGCTCGCTTGAACCTGAGCCACTGCCTCCTGCAGGCGTTCGGTGAATCCGGAGTGGGTCTGATGGGTCATCACCAGCCTGTCCACGGCGCGGGTCATGGCTACATACAGCAAGCGCATCTCATCGGCCTCGTCTTCGCCCTGCACCGGCATCTCGTGCAAGCGCGGAATCACCACGAACCCGAATTCCAACCCCTTGCTCGAATGCATGCTCACGATCTTCACCGTGTTCTCGCCATACAGCGCGCTGCGTTTGGAAACGGTCTTGGCGCTGGTGTACGGGATGCCCGCGGCCTTGAGTGTGTCCTCGATCCAGGTGGCCTGGAAACCTTCTCGGTAAATCACGGCCATGTCTTGCCAGGCCCGGCCGTTTGCCTGCTCATGCTCAAGCCGGGCGACAAGGCATTGGGCTTCCTGCACAAGCCCAGGGTGGCTGAGCAGTTGCGGCAAGTCGCCGCGCCGGCCTGCGCTTTGCGGGGCCAGTACCGGGATATGGTCGTCTTCGGCATCGCGGGCGCTGAGCAAATCCTTGGAAAACGCATGCGCGACCGACAGCACTTCCAGCGTATTGCGGTAGTTGATGCGCAAGATGGTGGTCCGGCCTGACGCCTTGATCCCTACACTGGCGAAGCTGAATGTCATCTTCGAGGCAAGGGTGGCCTTGCCGCGGTAGATGGCCTGGGCGTCGTCGTAGAGCACCAGCAGGTTTTCCTGCTCCTGGTCGAGTTGGTGAACGACCAGGCGGAACCACTCCGGTTTGAAGTCGTGGCCCTCATCGATCAGGATCGCGGCATACCGATCAGCGTCCAGCTTGCCGTCCGCCATGTGCTTGAGCACATCGTCTTCGAGCGCCTGAAAGAACTTCTGGCCCTGGAGTTGAGGGATGGGCAGCTGCGCATCGGTCAGCAGCTTGCGACACCAGGCATGAAAGCTCATGGCAACTACCTGAACGTCTTGCTGGTGCGCTTTGAGCACCTGGTTCAAGCGCGCTGCGAGGGTCTTGTTGTAGCACAACACCAGCACCGGCTTGCTGGAGGTGCGCGCCAGGTAGAGGCTGCGGTACACCAGGACCATGGTCTTGCCGCTGCCGGCCACGCCGTGAATCACCCGGTGCCCACTGCCCATGGAACGCGCCAGTTGCTCCTGCTGCAGGTCCATGACCTTGATCAGGCTGGGCATGGGCGCCTCCTGCTCACCGAACAGCCCGAACTGGGCACGTGCCGGGTTCAGGCGGATTTCCGGGAACAGGTGGTAACGCACGCGGTCCAAGTGCTCGTCCGACAGCGCCACGGGAAAGTGCTGCACGAACATGGCCTTGAAACGTTGTTCGAACAGGCCTGCATCCACGGTTTCGAACATTTCGTCCTTGCAGATGACACGCACGCTTTGCAAGGCCGAACCGGCTTGCAGCGAGGTGAATTCCTTGCGCGTCATCTCTGGCAGCACGACGCCCCAGGTGTAGGGCATCAACAGTTTGCCCGCTCGGATAGAGCCTGGCTTCTGGGTCAGCGCGGGGTCCTTTTCCAGCGTTTCCTTCGTTTCGAACGCGTTCTTGCGGGCCTGCGCCATGGGGTTGATGACGGTGACTTCGCGACCGTGCTCGAGCTTGATGACCTCGTTGATCGTCACCTCTTTCAGCGAGCTCAGCTTCCAGTCCTTGACCTCGAGAATGAGCAAGCCCACTTCAGGGTGCAGGAGGACGAAGTCCGGCTGCAGCCCCTTTGGGCCAACCGGCACGTTGAACCAGCATAACCAGTCATCGGGGAGTTTCTTTTCGAGGCGCTCAGCCAGGCGTTTTTCCCCGGGCGTGTCGAAACGGCACGCGCCGAGTGTTGGGATGATTTGGGCCATATCCTTATTGTCCATATCCAAAACGACGCACCACAGTAGGATTTATCCTTCTGCAGTGCAAATCTGAACCACTGTCCTGCACCCGATCTGACGGTCAGATAACCCGAGCGTAATGGCTTGCCTAGTTCGCAGGCATCAACGTCTTGATCAATGCGCGCACCGTCCCCGGCAGGGCCTCCAGCTCCCGGACGAGTATGCTGCGTTCGCGCTCGGCCCAGGGTTCGTCCAGGGCGATGGTCACCAGGTTCATGGTGTGGCTGTGGCGCGATGCGGATGACTCGGGAATGATGCCGATGCCCACGCCTGCCTCGACCATGCGGCAGATGGCCTCGAAACCCGACAGCTGGATACGCAGGGCCAGGGTTTCACCCATGCGCTCGACCTGGTCGCGCAGAAAGGTCAGCAGGGTGCTGCCGTCGTGCAGCCCGATGTGCTGGTAGGCCAGAGTCTGTTTCAACGTCACCTGGCGGCGGTTGGCCAGCTCGTGGCCGGCGGGCACGATCAGCACCAGCCGATCGGTGCTGAAGTGCATCACCTGCAGGCCGCTGGCCTCCACAGGGCCGGCGATGATGCCCATGTCGGTGCTGCCATCGAGCACCCCTCGCACGATGTCGCGGGACAGGCGTTCCTGCAGGTCGACCGTGACCCCCGGCCGTTGCGCCAGAAAGCCTGCCAGCACCTCGGGCAGAAACTCGGTCACCGCCGTGGTGTTGGCAAAGATGCGGATATGCCCCGCCGAATCGCCGCCGAGCTGAGTGAACTCCGCCTTCAGGTAATCCACCTGGCGCATCACCAGGCGTGCGTGGGTCAACAGCGTGTGCCCGGCCGGGGTCAGTTCGACGCCGCGGCTGTCGCGGTACAGCAAGCGCGTGTCGAGCTGCGCTTCCAGCGCCTTGATACGCGCACTGGCGGCGGCCGGGGAGAGGTGGGCACGGCGGGCGCCCTGGGTCAGGCTGGGAGATTCGCCGATGTGGATGAACAGGCGCAAGTCAGCCAGATCGAAGTGCATGGGCAAGTCCTGGGTAGGGAAGGCGTTCGGCATTTATGAACGCCGGGTTATGGAAATGCAAATTCACAGAATGCGCGACAGGGTCGCATGATCGTCCCTGTCGCCTGCGCAGCGTCGATGACGCGCCTGCAAGCGACCTGCCATAACAACAATTCCAGAGGCCCACCCATGCCCACTACGCCCTTTGATTACAGCCCCTGGCTCGGCCGTACCGAGCACGCCTGGGATGTGCTCAGCCGCAACCTGGTGCAGCGCATCGCGGCGACATTCGGCGAGACCGCCCCGGCCCATGGCGAGGCGTTGCCGCCGCTGTGGACCTGGTGCTTCTTTCAAGACCCTGTACCCGAAGCGCAACTGGGCACCGACGGGCACCCGGCACGCGGGGGCTTTCTGCCGCCGGCTGACGGGCGCAACCGCATGTGGGCCGGTGGCCGGGTCGAGTTCATCGCCCCGCTGGTGGTCGGCGGCGAGGCGCAGCGTACCTCGACCATCCTGCACATCGAGGAGAAACACGGCCGCAGCGGCGCCTTGCTGTTCGTGACGGTGCGCCATGACTACACCCAGCACGACCAGCTGTGCATCCGCGAAGAGCAGGACATCGTCTACCGCGAGCCGACCCCGCCCAAGGCGAGCACGGGCGAGCCTTGTGAAACCGGCACCTGGGGTGAAACCGTCACGCCCACCGCGACCCTGCTGTTCCGCTATTCGGCGGTCACCTTCAACGGCCACCGCATCCATTACGACTACCCCTATGTCACCGCCACCGAGGGATACCCGGACCTGGTGGTGCACGGCCCCCTGATCGCGACGCTCAACCTGCGGGCCTTTCTGCGCGCCAACCCCGGTGCCCGCCTGCGCCGCTACAGCTACCGCAGCCTGCGCCCGCTGACCCTGCCCACGCCCTTCCAGCTCAGCGGCTGCCTCGACGGCCCAGGCCAGGCGCGCCTGTGGGCCGGCAACGCTGCCGGCGTGGCGCAAAGCGCCGACGTCACCTTCGACTGACCCCCTTTCAGCACCGTAGAGAAGCCTGCCATGCACAGCTACGACAGCGATGACCTCAACGCCATCCGCGAAGGCGTGCGCGCCTTGTGCGCCGAATTTCCGGCCGAATACTGGCGCACCCTGGACGAGCAGAAGGCCTTCCCCGAAGCCTTCGTCAAGGCCATGACCGACGCCGGCTGGCTGTCGGCGATGATCCCCGAGGCCTACGGCGGTTCAGGGCTGGGCCTGGCCGAGGCGTCGGTGATACTCGAGGAAGTGAACCACTGCGGTGGCAACTCCGGCACCATCCACGGGCAGATGTACAACATGTTCACCTTGCTGCGCCACGGCAGCGAGGAACAGAAACGTCATTACCTGCCCAAGTTGGCCAGCGGCGAGCTGCGCCTGCAGTCGATGGGCGTGACCGAACCGACCACCGGCACCGACACCACGCAGCTCAAGACCACGGCCGTGCGCGAGGGCGACGACTACGTGATCAATGGGCAGAAAGTGTGGATCTCGCGCATCCAGCATTCGGACCTGATGATCCTGCTGGCGCGTACCACGCCGCTGGCGCAGGTCACGCGCAAGTCCGAAGGCATGTCCATCTTCCTGGTGGACCTGCGCACGGCCATTGGCAACGGCCTGACCGTGCAGCCGATTGCCAACATGGTCAACCACGAAACCAACGAGCTGTTCTTCGACAACCTGCGCATCCCGGCCAGCAGCCTGATCGGCGAGGAGGGCAAGGGTTTTCGCTACATCCTCGACGGCCTGAACGCCGAGCGTACGCTGATCGCTGCCGAGTGCATCGGCGACGGGCGCTGGTTCGTCGAAAAGGCCAGCCAGTACGCCCGCGACCGCGTGGTGTTCGGCCGCCCGATCGGCCAGAACCAGGGCGTGCAATTCCCCATCGCCGAAGCCCACATCGAACTGGAGGCGGCCGACCTGATGCGCTGGCGGGCGTGCGCCGAGTACGACAGCGGCGCCAACGCCGGTGCTGCCGCGAACATGGCCAAGTACTTGGCAGCCAAAGCCTCGTGGGAGGCGGCCAACGCCTGCCTGCAAACCCACGGCGGCTTCGGCTTTGCCAACGAGTACGACGTGGAGCGCAAATTCCGCGAGACCCGCCTGTACCAGGTGGCGCCGATTTCCACCAACCTGATCCTGTCGTACGTGGCCGAGCACCTGCTCGAGCTGCCGCGCAGCTTCTGAAGGAGGGTATGCCCATGCGTGATACCCAAGCACTGGCCACCTTCCTGGCCGACCTGCGCTACCAGGACATCCCGCCCTCCGTGCTGGCGCGTACCGAAGACCTGTTCCTCGACTGGCTCGGCTCGGCCCTGGCCAGCCAGGGCGCGCACCCGGTGCCGCTGTTCGAGCGCTACGCCGAGCGCATGGGGCCACCTGCCGGTAAAGCCCGGTTGATGAGCACCGGCCGTGGCACCTCGCCGTATTTCGCTGCGTTGGTCAATGGCGCAGCGTCGCACCTGGTGGAGCAGGACGACCTGCACAACAGCTCGGTGCTGCACCCGGCCACGGTGGTGTTTTCCGCAGCCCTGGCTGCCGCGCAGGACCTGGACAAGTCGGGGCCGGACCTGCTGCTGGCGGCTGTGGCCGGCTACGAGGCTGGCATTCGCATCGGCGAATTCATGGGCCGCTCGCACTACCGCATTTTCCACACCACCGCCACCGTCGGCACCCTGGCGGCGGCTGTCGCGGTGGGCAAGCTGATGGACTTCGACCAGGCCCAGTTCATCAACGTGCTGGGCAGTGCCGGCACTCAGGCGGCCGGGCTGTGGGAGTTCTTGCGCGATGCGGCCGATTCGAAACAGCTGCACACGGCCAAGGCCGCTGCCGACGGGCTGTTGGCGGCGTACCTGACCGCCGATGGCTTGACCGGGGCGCGCAACATTCTGGAAGGCGACCAGGGCCTGGCGGCCGGCATGTCCAGCGACGCCGACCCGGCCCGCCTGTCGGACCGCCTGGGCAGCCGCTGGGCGCTGGCCGAAACCTCGTTCAAGTTCCACGCCTCGTGCCGCCACACCCACCCGGCGGCCGATGCCTTGCTCGAACTGATGCAGCGCGAAGGGCTGCGCCACGGCGACATCGCCGAGGTGATCGCCCACGTGCACCAGGGCGCCATCGACGTGCTCGGCCGGGTGAAGGTGCCCACCAGCGTGCACCAGGCCAAGTTCTCCATGGGCACGGTGCTCGGCCTGATTGCCGTGCACGGCAGCGCGCAGTTGCTGACATTCCGCGACCTGGCCCTGAGCGACCCGGACGTGGCGGGGTTCCGCGACAAGGTGCGCATGCAGCTGGACCCGGACGTGGATGCGGCTTACCCGGCCCGATGGCTGGGCCGGGTGGAGGTGCACTGCACGGACGGGCGCCACTTCACCGCTGCCATCGACGAACCCAAGGGCGACCCCGGCAACACCTTGTCCCGCGCGGAACTGGAGGACAAGTTCCAGCGCTTGCTGGCCTACGCCGGGCAGCGCAGTGCGGCCGACGGCCGTGCCTTGATCCAACGTGTCTGGCAGCTGCGCGATACCCGCTCGCTGGCCGACCTGCCATGACTCCCGCACAGGACCTTGCCATGAGTGCATCTGCCCCCCGCCCCCTGGACGGCATCACCGTCGTCAGCCTGGAACACGCCATCGCCGCGCCGTTCTGCACCCGCCAACTGGCCGACCTGGGCGCCCGGGTTATCAAGGTCGAACGCCCCGGCAGCGGTGATTTTGCCCGAGGCTATGACCAGCGCGTCGACGGCCTGGCGTCCCACTTCGTGTGGACCAACCGCTCCAAAGAAAGCCTGACCCTGGACCTGAAGCAGCCTCAGGCCGATGCCATCCTCGAAGGGCTGCTGGCCAAGGCCGACGTGCTGGTGCAAAACCTCGCACCTGGCGCTGCGGCGCGCATGGGCCTGGGGTTCGAGGCCCTGCACGCGCGCTTCCCGCGGCTGATCGTGTGCGACATCTCTGGCTACGGTGAAGGCGGCCCCTATGAGAAGAAAAAGGCCTACGACCTGCTGATTCAAAGCGAAGGCGGTTTCTTGTCGGTCACCGGCAGCCCAGGCGAGGAGGGGATGGCCAAGGCTGGATGCTCGGTGGCCGATATCGCCGCTGGCATGTACGCCTATACCGGCGTGCTTTCGGCCCTGCTGTTGCGTGATCGCACCGGGGTGGGTAGCCGCATCGACGTGTCCATGCTCGAAAGCCTGGTGGAGTGGATGGGTTACCCCATGTACTACGCCTACAACGGCGCACCGCCACCGCCTCGCGCGGGTGCTTCGCACTCGACCATCTACCCGTACGGCCCTTTCCCCACAGGCGATGGCGGCACGGTGATGCTGGGGTTGCAGAACGAGCGTGAATGGCAGCTGTTCTGCGAGAAGGTCTTGCTCGACCCGGCGTTGGCCACCGACGAGCGCTTCTGCGCCAACTACCGGCGCTCGGAGAACCGCGATTCGCTGCGCCAGATCATCATCGAGGGCTTTGCTGCGCTGAGCCTGGAAGACGTGGTGTCACGCCTTGAAAGCGCCCAGATCGCCAACGCCCGGGTCAACGACATGCAAGGGGTGTGGCAGCACCCCCAGTTGCAGGCCCGTGACCGCTGGCGCGAGGTGGACAGCCCGGCGGGCAAGCTGCCGTCCCTGCTGCCGCCGGGGCGCAACGCGGCCTTCAGCCCGCGCATGGACCCGGTGCCTGCACTGGGCCAGCACACCGCCGCGATCCTGGCCGAGCTGGGGTATGGCGATGATCAGCAGGCGCAATTGAACAGCGCAGGCGTGGTTTAGTAGAGGAGCAAAAGCATGCCATACCCCATCGTTCGCTCCGCCCTGTTCGTGCCCGGTAGCCGCCCGGAGCGCTTCGCCAAGGCCCTGGCTGCCGGTGCCGATGCCGTGATCGTGGACTTCGAAGACGCGGTCGAAGAACCGCTCAAGGCCCAGGCCCGCGAGCACCTGGCGCGCTTTCTGGGCGAACACCCCGACGCCCGGGTGTGGGTGAGGGTCAACGCACCCAGCCATGCAAACCACGCCGAGGACTTGCAATTGTGCGCGCAGCACCTGGGTGTGACCACGGTGCTGCTGCCCAAGGTCGAGAGCGCCGCACAGGTGGCGGTTGCCGCCCGCACGGGCAAAGCCGTCGTGCCGATCATCGAGACCGCCAAGGGGCTGTTGGCCCTTGAACGTATCGCCGGCGCCGAGGGCGTCGAGCGCTTGTCGTTCGGCAGCCTGGACCTGGCGCTGGACCTTTGCCTGAACACTGACAGCCCGGCAGGTCAACGCTTCATCGACCAGGCCCGCATGGCCGTGCAACTGCATTCCCGGGGCGCCGACCTGGCGCCGCCGCTGGACGGTGTGTTTCCTGCGATCCGCGACCCGCAAGGGCAGCGCGAGGCCATGCGCCATGCCTACGACATGGGCTATGGCGGGGCGCTGTGCATTCACCCAAGCCAAGTGCCGGTGATTCACGAGGCCTTGCAGCCCAGCGAGCACGAACTGGCCTGGGCGCAGCGCGTGCTCGAGGGCAGCGCAGCGGCGGGTGGGGCAGGGGCCTTCCAGCTGGACGGGCAGATGGTCGATGCCCCGGTGGTGTTGCGCGCGCAACGCCTGCTGGCATTGGCCCACGCTGGCTAGTGGCTATGGTCCAGGCCAAGGCATGAGGGTCGGCGTTCGTTTTTGCCGAACGCAGCCTTACACAAAAGCAGATTCCCCAAACACCTATACTTGCGCCACCGTAATCTTGGCTACGCTTCCCTGCTGACCTTACCAACAACAATAACAGGTGAAACCCATGTTGAAGCTGACCCAGGCGCTGTTCTGCGCCGCCGCCGTCTCCCTGACCTCGTTCGCTTACGCCGCGGACCCGGTCATCATCAAGTTCGCCCACGTGGTGGCCGACAGCACGCCCAAAGGCCAGGGCGCGCTCATGTTCCAGAAGCTCGTGGAGGCCGATGACAAGCTCAAGGGCAAGGTCAAGGTCGAGGTTTACCCCAACTCGTCGCTGTTCGGCGACGGCAAGGAAATGGAAGCGCTGCTGCTGGGCGACGTGCAGATGCTGGCGCCCTCGCTGGCCAAATTCGAGCACTACAACAAGCAGGTGCAAATCTTCGACCTGCCGTTTCTGTTCGACAACCTGGCGGCGGTCGACCGCTTCCAGCAGGGGCCCCAGGGCAAGGCGCTGCTCACCTCCATGGAAGACAAGGGCATCCGCGGCCTGGCCTACTGGCATAACGGCTTGAAGCAGCTGTCGGCTAACAAGAAGATCCTGCTGCCCAAGGATGCCCGTGGCCTGAAGTTCCGCGTACAAGCCTCCAGCGTGCTGGAAGAGCAGTTCAAGGCCGTGCGCGCCAACCCGCGCAAGATGAGTTTTGCCGAGGTGTACCAAGGCTTGCAGACCGGCACCGTCAACGGCACCGAGAACACCTGGTCGAACTACGAAAGCCAGAAGGTCAACGAAGTGCAGCCGTTCTTCACCGAGACCGACCACGGCCTGATCGACTACATGGTGATCACCAACGCCAAGTTCTGGAACGGCCTGCCTGAAGATGTGCGCACCGAACTGCAGGGCATCATGGACAAGGTCACCGTCGAGGTGAACAAGCAGGCCGAGGCGCTGAACCAGGCCTCGCGGCAGAAGATCATCGACGCCAAGACCAGCGAGGTCGATGCGCTCACCCCCGAGCAGCGTGACGAATGGCGCAAAGCCATGCGTCCGGTCTGGGACAAGTTCGAAGGCCAGATTGGCGCCGACCTGATCAAAGCCGCCCAGGACGCCAACACAGCCTCTTGATTGGCCCCGCCTGCAGCCGCCCCTGCGTGGGCGGCTCAGCCTCATTCTGCGCGGAGAATGCCCATGCAAACGTTACGGCGCGTCTGGGAGCGCTTCGAGGAAGGCATGATCGCCTTTCTTCTGGCGGCCATGACCCTCATCACCTTCATCTACGTAGCGCTGAACAACCTCTACACGATGTTCTACAACTTGAGCGACCGTTGGACCTTTGCCAGCGAGCCGCTGTTGAACATCGGTGACCACTTGATGGGCTACGCCCAGGAAATGACCTGGAGCATCGCCCTGACCAAGGCCCTGTTTGGCTGGCTGATCTTCTTCGGCATCGCCTATGGCGTACGTACCGCCGGCCACCTTGGGGTCGATGTGCTGGTCAGGCGCACCCGCAAGCCGGTGCAGCGTGTGCTGGCCATGGTTGCCTGCGCCTGTTGCCTGGCGTATGCCGGGCTGTTTCTGATTGCCAGCATCAAATGGGTCAGCGCTGTGCTGGCGGCTGGCATCGGGGCCGAAGACCTGGACCGCTACGGCATCAAGATCGGCCACATCGCGATGATTGTGCCCTTCGGGTTCGCTTTGATCATCGTGCGCTACCTGGAAATCCTCTACCGCATCTACACCCACCGCCAGATCAACCTGGGCCTGGCCGACGAAGCGGCCGAGGCGAGCAAGCTGGCCAACCCCGGTGAGGAGTCGCAGCAATGACCGTCATCTGCCTGTTCCTGCTGCTGTTCATCTTCATGTTCCTGGGCGTGCCCATTGCCATTTCCCTGGGCCTGTCGGGGGCGGTGTCGATTCTGCTGTTCAGCCAGGACTCGCTCAGTTCGTTGGCGATCAAGCTGTTCGAAACCTCTGATAGCTACACCTTCCTGGCCATCCCCTTCTTCCTGCTGTCTGGCGCCTTCATGACCACCGGCGGCGTGGCGCAGCGGCTGATCGATTTTGCCAACGCCTGCGTAGGGCACATTCGGGGCGGCCTGGCCATTGCCGCCGTGCTGGCCTGCATGTTGTTCGCTGCGTTGTCCGGCTCGTCGCCGGCCACGGTGGCGGCAGTGGGTTCGATCGCTGTGGCCGGCATGGTGCGCTCGGGGTATCCGAAGGAATTCGGCGCCGGCATCATCTGTAACGCCGGTACGCTGGGCATCCTGATCCCCCCGTCGATCGTGATGGTGGTCTATTCAGCCGCGACCGAAACGTCGGTGGGCAAGTTGTTCATGGCTGGCGTGATCCCTGGGATCTTGCTGGGCGTGTCGCTGATGGTAGCCATCTACATCGTGGCGCGGGTCAAGAAGCTGCCTGCCCAGCCACGTGCCAGCTTCCGCGAATGGCTTACGGCCGCGCGGCGGGCGTTCTGGGGGCTGTTGTTGCTGGTGATCATCCTGGGCGGCATCTACAGCGGCATGTTCACCCCCACTGAAGCGGCGGCCGTGGCGGCGGTGTACTCGGCGTTCATCGCCCTGTTCGTGTACAAGGACATGACCTGGCGCGAGTGCCCCAAGGTGCTGCTGGAGTCCGGGCGGCTGACCATCATGCTGCTGTTCATCATCGCCAACGCCATGCTGTTCGCCCATGTGCTGACCACCGAGCAGATCCCGCAGCAGATCACCCAGTGGGTGCTCTCCGAAGGCCTGACGCCCATCGGCTTCCTGATCATGGTCAACGTGGTGCTGCTGATTGCCGGCAGCTTCATGGAGCCGTCGGCGATCATCCTGATTCTGGCGCCGATCTTCTTCCCCATCGCCATGGAACTGGGCATCGACCCGATCCACCTGGGCATCGTGATGGTGGTGAACATGGAGATCGGACTGGTTCACCCGCCAGTGGGGTTGAACCTGTTCGTGACCAGTGCCGTGACGGGCCTGACATTGGGCCAGACCATTCGCGCAGCGCTGCCGTGGCTGTCGATCTTGTTGCTGTTCCTGATCCTGGTCACCTACGTGCCGTACATCTCCCTGGCGCTGCCAGAGTTTCTCGGCATGCCCTAACCAGCGGCTCGATCAACTCCGCCCCTGCACCGACGCCACCGCCTACCCGGCGGTGGTTTCGCTTTCGGCCAAGGGGGCAGGGGTGTAGGTTGACCTTCCAAGGGTGCCACCAGCCCGCCTGCCTTCCACAAGCCCCGAGCGGACCCACCATGACAACAACAAGATCACTGCTGTGCCTTGCCATCGCCTGCGCCTGGCTCACCAGCCCCGCGGCCCAGGCCGCCAACACCGCCGACAACCCGTGCAAGACCACCGCCGAATGCGCCGAGCAGGCTCGCAAGATCGGCGCCTTCGTAGAAAAGACCCCCGACGGCCAGCGCCACGGCGAGACCCAGTTCGACTACCTCAACCGCATCAACAAAGCCTCGCTGGTGATGCTCAAGGAAGCCGGTATCGTCACCGCCGAACAGGCCGCGACCATTGCAGGCGGGGTACGCCACGCCATCGACCAGGCCACCCAGCCAGACGGCAAGCGCCCCAGCGATGTGCTGCAACTGGAGCAGATCATCACCGACAAGGTCGGCCCCGAGGCCTCGCTGATTCACTCAGGCCGCAGCCGCCAGGACATGTACGCCACCTACCGCCTGGCCTCGCTGCGCCGCCACGTGCTGGCCTACGGCGACGCCCTGGACGCCACCCGCCAGCGCTTGCTCACGCTGGCCGCCCAACACGTCGATACCCTGGTGCCGGCCTATACCAACGGCGTGCAAGCCATGCCCATCAGCTACGCCCATTACCTGCTGGCCTACGAGGCCTCGTTCGAGCGCGACGCCCAACGCCTGCACGAACTCTACGCCCGCCTGAACCTCAGCCCCATGGGCACCGCCGTGCTGGCCAATTCCGGCTACCCCATCAACCGCGAGCGCCTGGCCCAGCTGCTGGGCTTTGACGGCGTGCGCGAGAACTCGCTGGACGCCAGCCAGGTCTCGACCTACGACATCCCGCTGGAAGCCGCCGGCCTGGTCTCGTCCTCGGCCATCCGCATCGGCGCCTTCATCGGCGACATTCACACCCAGTACCACCAGACCCGCCCCTGGCTGCTGCTCGACGAAGGGGCCACCTACACCAGCAGCGCCATGCCGCAAAAGCGCAACCCTGGCCTCTTGATGCGCACCCGCGAAGCCGCCTCCGACGTGGTCGGCCTGGCCAACGCCACCACCCTGCGTGCCCACAACGTCACCACCGGCATGACCGACTACAAGGCCGCCTTCGACGACCTGGGCCTGTTCCGCTCCACGGGGGACATGTTCAAGCGCCTGGACCAGGTGCTCGACGCCCTGAAAATCAACGCCGCACGCGCCGAAGAAGAACTGGACGCCGACTGGACCACCTCCATGGAGCTGGCCGACACCTTGGAGCGCAAGCACCACGTCCCCTTCCGCATCGGCCACAGCTTCGCCTCGCTGATCGTCGAAAAAGCCCGCGCCGACGGCACCTTGCCCAAGGACTTCGCCTACGCCGATGCGCAGGCGTTGTTCACCCAGGCGGCGGACAAGTACAAATGGAAGGACAACACCCTACCCCTGAGCGAAGCGGATTTCCGCGCCAGCCTGTCCCCCCGCGCCATGGTGCAAAGTCGCAAGGGTACTGGTGGGCCGCAGCCTGAAGAAGTGCGGCGCATGTTGGCTGAGGCGCAGGCGCGGTTGAAGGAGGATCAGGCGTGGATGGAGCAGCGGCGGCAGAAGCTGGTGGATGCGGATGCGGGGTTGGACAAGGCGTTTGATGGGCTGACGGGGCGGTGATCTGGCAGGGGCGCTTGCTCCGATGACTCGGTGATCTGACAGAAACACGCCCTCCGTGTGGGAGCGGCCTTGCGCCGCGATGGGCCGCATAGCGGCCCCGGCGATTTGAGCTGCGGGCTGAAATCCTGGGGCCGCTTCGCAGCCCATCGCGGCGCGAGGCCGCTCCCACAGTAGTAGATCGCGTGACCTGGAAAAGATCTCAACCGACCCCCGAAACATTTTGAACCAAAAATCTCACCCCCCTCTCCATCCGTAAACGAAGCGGCTAAATAAACCGCGGCGAACCCCGGCATCCCCTTGCATGCACCCGGGCCTTTTACTGCTGGTAGCGGAGCCTCAAATGATCCAAACCCCCTTGCTGATCGGTTTCATCGTCATGGCCCTGGCATCACTGGTCATCTACATCAAAGGCGCACATTACGGCCCGCTTCTGGGCCACACCCTCATCCACGCCGCCGTCCCCTTCATCGCCGGCACCGCCTACCTGTGCATGTACCTGGGCGTCGGCAACCTGATCAAAGTCGACGGCAGCGTCACCTACCTGGCCCGCTACGTGGACTGGGCCTTCACCACCCCACTGCTGTTGGCCGGCGTCGTCAGCTCCGCTTACTACGGCACTCGCGACCTGTACGGCAAAAGCGGCTACATCACCGCCATCGTCACCCTCGATGTGATCATGATCGTCACCGGCCTGATCGCCTCCCTGGCCCCCTACGGCGTGATCAAATGGGTGTTCTTCGCCTGGTCCTGCGCCGCCTTTGCCGGCGTGCTGTACCTGCTGTGGAAACCCGTCGCCAGCATCGCCAGCCAACAACCCGGCGTCAGCCCCGCCTACCGCCGCAACGTAGGCTTTCTCACCGTGCTGTGGCTGATCTACCCCGTGGTCTTCGCCGTCGGCCCCGAAGGCTTCTGGGCCGTTAGCGACGCCACCACCGTATGGGTGTTCCTGGTGCTCGACGTGCTGGCCAAGGTCGTCTACGCCTTCACCTCGGAACGTAACCTGCGCGCCGTGCCGGTCGGCCGAGGCTACTGAGCATGACCTGCACAGGGCGCAGCTGGCGCGCCCTTGTGGGGCTGGCGATAGCGGCCAGCCTTGCAGGCGGGCTGGCACCGCTGGCTTACGTGCTGCTGGTCGGGCTCGGGCTTGGCCTGCTGCATGGGGCAAGCGACCTGTACTTGATCGAGCACGGGCAGCGCAGGCGCTTTGTGCTCAGTTACCTGGGCGTGGCCATCGTGTGCGCCCTGGTCTGGCAAGTGGCGGGGGCGCTGGCGCTTACCGCTTTTTTGTTGCTGTCGGTTTGGCACTTCGCCCATGAGGACGAGGTGTTTCAGCGGCGGCATGAACAGATAGCGCTGGGGCTGTTCATCCTGGGCGGGCCTGCGGTGCTGCACAGCGACGCAGTAGCCCGGTTGCTCAACCTGGCGATGGCGGCCGGTGCATCCTCTGCCTTGGGTGGATGGCTGGCGGTGACGCCGGCGTGTGCCGGGCTGATTGCGTTCGGTGTATTGCTGATGAGTGCCTGGCAACAGCGTGACCTACGGCTGGCGCTGACCTTGCTGCTGGTGGTGGTAACCCCGCCGCTGATCGGGTTTGCGCTCGGGTTCTACCTGCTGCACGCCGAACCCCAAACCCGTGTGCGCGAGCGCATGGTAGGTGCTTTGTCGATGGGCGACTACCTGCATCGCACCTGGCCAGTGCTCGTCGGGGCAGGGATGTTTGCCTTGGTGGGTGGGGCTGTGTTCTGGCAGCAGGAACAGACCGGCATTCGGGCGCTGTTCGTGGTGCTGGCGGCGTTTGCACTGCCGCATATGGTGGTGTTGCCGCGTTTTCTTTCGGGACGCGCAGTGCCCCAGGTGCCGGGCCCGGTGTGACCGGATCGACAGCCCCGGCGCGCAGGTGCGCCGGGGGGACCGGGGTCAGCGCATCATGCCCAGTTCAGCGTCGTCCAGCAGGGCTTTGCCGAGTGCGCAGAGGTAGTGGGCGGCCCAGATCAGTTTGGGTTTGTCTTCCATCAAGCCTTCGAGGGTGAGGTCGCGGGCGTAACCCATCAATTCCGAAGCCTGTTCGCGGGCGTGTTGGCAGGGGATGCCGGGCTCGATGCGGAACAGGGCGTGGGTGTGGTTTTCGCCTTGATAGAAGACGGTTTGGCCTGGGGTGCAGGGGGTGTCTGGGGTGGACATGGTGTGGCTCCCTGAAGTTTTTGGGCTGGCTGTTTTCGTGCCGCGGCTGGGTTACTGCCGAGTTGCTTGAGCCAGGGGCTTGAGGGTTAGTGCGTGGGGTGTCGCGAGGGAGGGTGATGGATTTGCAGGAGGGCGGATTCCAGCAGGCGGCGCAGGGATTCGAGCTCGTGCATGGAGGCCATGATCAGGGGGGCTGCCGGGGAGCGGGGCTGTATGAGGAGGGCTTGTTGGGCCACGGCTTCGGCGCAGAGGGCGTAGTCGGCGGCTAGGGTTAGGGTGTCTTCCAGGGTGGCGGGGGTGGGTGGTGGGTCGGGGACGATTTTTAACATGACGACTCCTGACGTGATGAAGCGACCACCTGCTGCGGCTAAACAGGAAGGTGGCAGCTGTACGCGGGTTAGCCGACCGGGACGTCAGGCACCCGGCGCACTCGAAAGTGCCCCACGCACAGCCGCCATAAGGCGACAACACCGATTTCCCGGTATTGCACAGCTGCGGTGTCCGACGTTTTTTTCAGGCGGCTAACCTGGTCGCTGGATGTCAGCGACACGGCGAGACTACGGTCGGCTTTTGGGGTGTGCAATGAGAAATGGGCTTGGGGAGTATCTTTGGGAAATGGACTACAGGGAAGGAAAAAAGTCTGAAAGTTCTGGGTGGCTTTGAGCGTGTCGCCTGTAGGAATGTCAGGTCTTTGATGCAGCGATGTTGGGTGGTTTTCTCGGAGACTGTCCTCATTGATGCGAGGCGTTTCAGCTCAGAGCACCCGCAGCATGCGAGCACTCTCAGAAACCTTCTAAGCTAGAAACTCTGCCGCGTTCTGCACTTCGGGAATGTCGAGCATCCCCAGAATTGTTGGCCGGCATTAGCACCTGTTTTGATAGTCCGCACCAGTAGCGCACTGCCGCATTTCGGACATTGCCTGTCGGCTGTGGGATCACTGCGTCGCTTCAGGTTCTCCACGTGCTCGCGGTGCGTTGCAAGTGAAGGTGCCCGCCTTCCATCCAACAGATTTTGAACCAGCGTATCAACTTCAGAGGCCGTGAATACGGGCTGTGTGAAGGACTTGATATACCGGATAAACCTGCTGCCGTGGGTGACATTTGGCGGCATTTCGGTTTTGAACCTGCTATCACCGACGAAGGTGATGATCGAGTGAAGGTGCTCAGGCGCTACCTCCAGGGTGGCTTCAAGGGCTTTCAGGTGTTTATAGTTTTGACGCAGCGGGTTCTGGAACTTGAACGTGCGCTTGAAGAGCTTTTGCGTCCATTGGGGTTGGCGCTCCGAACCAAAAATCCATCCCCTCATGTTTTTAGTTTCGAGCACGAAAATGCCGTACATAGACACGATGACGTGATCGATCTGCGTCGTGCCGTCTGGCGTGTCTAGTGTCACGTTATGTACGCGGTGATACGTTTTGTCATCCAGCTCTAGCCATATGAAAAAGCGCACGAGTAGTTCGCCGAGGTAGCCTTTGGCAGCTGGCGTTTTCAGTATTGAGATGCAGATGACGAGCGGAATGAACCAGCTCAGTGTGCCCCAGTGCTGGCTGAGGAGGGTGGTGAAGTCCATTTCTTAACCTTGTGAAGATCGGGATTGTGGTGCCTGGGTGTGACCCGTTTCTTGATTGGGTTGGAAACCAGGCTCCGCCGGTTTGATCGAGCGCAGATGACGCAGCGCAACCCGCCCGGCGGGGCCGCATTATAGAGTGATGGCCAATTAGTTGTACCTGTTGGAGTGAGTGCGTTCACTTCCCACACACAGATTGCTTGAGTCCCCTCAAAACCAAGGTTAGGAAAACCTGCAGATGCCGACCATGTGGATGATCCGAGGCGACGGTGGACGCCTCTATGACGACTTCAGAGACCGCAACTTAGCTGCGATTGGCTGGGGGCAGTTTGCGATAGAGGCTAAGCCAGGGGGCTCGCGCAAAGCGCTGATTCAGGCTTACAAAAACCTCCAACCTGGCATCAAAGACGCCAGTGCTGTGTCAGGTGCCTCTCAGGTATTCCGATTCGTTAACGAAGTGAAAGCAGGTGATGCAGTGGTCACCTATTCACCTGCAAACAGGACTTATCTAGTTGGCCTGTTCGTGGGCGAATGCGTCTATCGAGCGGACCTAGCGGAAGACGGCATGTCACTAACGCGTGCCGTGGAGTGGTTCCCCCACGAGGTTGATAGGGACAAATTAACCAGTGCTAGCCGCAACAGCCTCGGCTCGACGTTGACGGTGTTCAACGTGGCGGAGGAGGCGCAGAAAGAGCTGCTGGCGCTTGCCAACGGGAAAGTGTTTTCTCCTACGCCAAAGGAAGCGATTGAAGATCCTGAGGCCCTGGAAGACCCCTTGAAAGGCGTTCAAGAGATTGCATTCGAACGCATTAAAGACCAGATCAACGGTTTGGACTGGTCAGAGATGCAAGAGCTGGTAGCAGGCATTTTGCGTGCGATGGGTTACAAAACGCTCGTATCTCCAGCAGGGGCTGACCGGGGCAAAGACATTATTGCCTCCCCTGACGGCTTCGGCTTCGAGCCCCCGCGTATCGTCGTCGAGGTCAAGCACCGTAGCGCGCGTATGGGCAGTAATGAGATTCGTAGCTTCTTAGGTGGACGTCACAAAGATGATCGCGGGCTCTATGTGAGTACAGGTGGATTCACTAAGGAAGCTTTGTACGAAGGGGAACGAGCCAATGTACACCTGACCATGTGGACCTTGGACGAGTTGGCTCGCACATTGATGGCGCATTACCCAGCTACTGATCCGGAAACCAAGCGTTTGGTGCCGCTGACGTATTTCTATGTGCCGGCGTGAGGCGCCAGATTTGAAGGCGATAAGAAACGATAACGGCGTGGGCTTGGATCGTTGCATTTCTTAGAACTCCTTCAGAGCTCATGCAAGCTTTAGCCACGAGCCGGACCCGGCGCTACGAGCAGACTCGTTTCGCCGGGATTCGTAGGCTCAGCGCATCAAGCCCAGTTCAGCGTCGTCCAG
>NZ_DIIQ01000016.1:43704-168724 GCF_002420785.1 Pseudomonas sp. UBA5666
GTAACCCATCAATTCCGAAGCTTGTTCGCGGGCGTGTTGGCAGGGGATGCCGGGCTCGATGCGGAACAGGGCGTGGGTGTGGTTTTCGCCTTGGTAGAAGACGGTTTGGCCAAGGGTGCAGGGGGTGTGTGCGGTGGACATGGGTGTGGCTCCCTGAAGTTTTTTGGGCTGGCTGTTTTTGTGTCGTGGCTGGGTTACTGCCGTTTTGATTGAGCCAGGGGCTTGAGGGTTAGTGCGTGGGGTGTCGCGAGGGAGGGTGGTGGATTTGCAGGAGGGCGGATTCCAGCAGGCGGCGCAGGGATTCGAGCTCGTGCATGGAAGCCATGATCAGCGGGGCTGCCGGGGAGCGGGGCTGCGTGAGGAGGGCTTGTTGGGCCACGGCTTCGGCGCAGAGGGCGTAGTCGGCGGCTAGGGTTAGGGTGTCTTCCAGGGTGACGGGTGTGGGTGGTGGATCAGGGACGATTTTTAACATGAGTTGCTTCCGTTGCTGGGCCGACATCCGCCGCTGTCAAACGGTGGGTGGCAGCTGTACGTGGGTTGACAGACCGGCGGAAACAACAAGATCCGGCGCACGCAAGCGTGCCCGCACGTACAGCCGCCATAAGGGCGACCGCTTAGTTGTTTACCGCTGCGACCTGTCAAAGTCGTGTCGTTGGGTTGGCAACGACGGGGTGAGACTAGGACGCGGGGAAGGCTGACGCAACGGGAAACAGGGGAGGGGAGTATCTTTGGGAAATGGACTACAGGGAAGGGGGGAAATCTGAGGTTTTGGGCGGGATGGGCTAATCCTGAGCGTGGTTGCAGGGAGGTCCGGCCTGTCGGATTGACGCTGTGTATCCAAAATCCTAAGTGCCGACTCGCGGTCATAGATACATTGATATCGTAGGTTGCTGAGCCGGGGTAATCTGAATTAAGTCAGTAACATATTGATTAATAGTGGGAGTATCGGTTTGTAATTTTGGCTGGAATACCGATTGGAATACTGCGAGAAGTATTCTTGGTTTGCCGATGACCGGCTCGGGCGCCCAGCGTCGGGCGACCCAGGTCCAAGTGCGGTCACTGAGCTAAACAACCACGGGATAGCATGCATCACCCCACAATGTATCCGGGTTATCCAACATCAGCAGAATGATGACCGGAACCAGCTTGCCGAGCAGGTTGGCACAGTCGCGCAGTTGATCTCGATTGACGCTGCTGTTCCAAGTGGCACCGCCATGCATGATCTGGTTGCGCAGGGTGTAGATCCGGTTGAACAGCACCCCTAGCACGGCCGCGGTGTTGCGATTGGCCAGTGCTTGCTGCGCGGTTTTACGACCGTTGGCAAAGCGTTCGGTCCACAGTGGCTCGCTGATCTTGCCGTTCTGGTAATCCCAGAAACTCTGAAACACATAAGGGTTGTCAAGCAAGACGCGAATACTGCCAGAGAACTCGGACCACACCAGATTTTCGATCAGGCTGTTCTTGTCCAAGGCACAGAGTTTTTCGAGAAATGCCTTAAAGGTGGGCTGTTCGGACAGGCGGAACTCTTCATCAATGTCCGTCGCGTATGCCGAGTTGAAGGCGATCCACAGAAAGATAAAGCGTCCATCAATATCATCAGTCTGCTCAGCGCGGTTCAGCCAGCTCAGTGCTCGATGAGCACGCAAGGTGAGGTTGGGGTGATGGCCCTCACGTTCTTGGCGGTGTCGGGTCTTGAGTGCTTGATGGTCCATGAGGTGATGATCCTTGAGGGGGCGCGCGGTCCGTAAAGAGCTGATGTGTGTCTGAAAACTTTACAGTTAAATGAGCGACTCGCCGCTGGCGCTGGAAACTATCTGGCCAGGGCACTCGAACCTGCTCCAATTGTTTACCTGTATGAACAGACAACGTGGACGCAGCCTGTCATTTTGCTTAGGGTATGGCCATTCGACACTACCTGCAAGGCGGCTGGCATGAAGCGTGATGACTTCCTGGCACAACCCGAAGTTGAGGCTTTCATTGAATGGCTGGCAGCCAACTTGCCGGTACTCACCTTCAAGCTGCGATTCAAGTCCAGCAAGTTTGTGCCCGGCGGTTTGACGGTCGATGTACAGGGGATAGAGCAGGTCCTTGAGCATTACCGCTGGAAGGCAAGCTGGCGCGACAGCCACCAGAGCGCGGTCGACTCTGAAACCTGGATGCAGACCCAGGGCTCGCTTAGGCAATTGCGTGAGTGGCTGTCGGCTGGTGTCCGCGCCGGTGATGAGCAACAAGCGCTTCAGGCCTGTTTGCAGATTCTGCGCTGGGGCGGCGTGCGGGGCGCCATTCCATTCTTGCATCGGCTGGCGGCCAGCGGCGAGTTGTCGAGCTACCTGAAGAAGATGGCTGGGCTCATGGCGCTCGATGCCGACAATGACCTGGATGACCTCAGCAGTGTCGAGCGTTTCGATTCGGGCCTGACCAAGATTCACGCCTTGCTCGACTTGTCCGGTTCGCCGATCTATGACAGCCGTGTGGGCGCCGCGATTGCCATGTTGTATGCGCTGTTCCGCCAGCAGTGGGCAGGGCGTGGCAAACCTCTGCTGAGGTTTCCGTCCGGCGGCGCGCGTGGCGACCAAATCCGCAACCCCGGGGCGTTTGCCAATTGTTTGGCAGCGCCGCAGTTCTCGGCGATCGAATACGCTGAGTGGGCGCGCTGGCAGGTCCGCTTGGGCTGGATTGTCCGCGCGTTGCTCGGGCGCACAGGCTGGTTTGCCGACCAAGGGGCAATGCCCGCGCGATGCCATGCATTCGAGGCGAGCCTTTTCATGCTCGGCTATGACCTTCGCTGCTTTGGCCTGACACCAGTACCTGAGGCCCAAGCTGTTGGCGAGCAGGGCGAAGTATCGCTGCGCGAGTCTGGCAATAGCGGCTGGGTGCCCACGGGTCATCCTTTTGGCCAGGTGCTCAGTGACTACTTGGCCTTCCGTCACAGCGGTGCGCCAGACAATAAAGACGCGTTCGTTGACTGGCTGGTGGCTGAGCCGCGCAATGGGAAAACGCTCTCACGCGCTACTGCACAGGGCTATTGCTTCCCGTTTTCCATTGACGAGTTTGACTTGTTCGGCCGCTCGCTTGCTGCCCTTGAACGCATAGTTGAAGGTGGTGAGGACGGACTGCGGGCAGCCTTGTCTGGTGAAACGCTCGAGCCGTTCACGGTGGGGGACGAGCGCGTCAGTGTCTGCCTGGTTGATGTATTTATCACTGGCAATGCCTATGCCCGCGCAGAGAGCGACAAGGAACGTGTCGACTACGTCGTAAACGCTGGCTATGCCGGTACCGAGAACTCCGCGAGAACACTCATGGCCGTAGGGCGCAGCGTAGGCAAGCACTTCGGCCTGCTCGATGTGCAGCACTTGCCAACGCCCTTGTTCGAGCAGTTCTACCAAGGTTGCTCGCTCGACGCCTGAGCCACGCCGGAGGCAATACAACCATGCAAACTCGAAATGGGACTCGGCTGTATTCCGCCTCGGACATCTGCGGCTTCCTGGAATGCCAGCATCTGACAGCGCTGGACCTGCAACACCTGGTCGCGCCGATGGAGAAAGCCCCGGCAAGCGAGCAGAACCGCTTGATCCAGGACAAAGGGCTGGCCCACGAAGCAGCATTTCTTGAACGGCTCAAGAGCAACCATGCCCACGTAGTCGACATCGCTGAGGGTAATCCGAGCTTCCCTCGGCGGGTGGAGCTGACCATCGAAGCCATGCAGGCTGGTGCGGACATCATCTTTCAGGCCTCGCTTCAGGAAGGCGCCTTTATCGGGCATGCCGACTTCCTGCGCAAAGTGCCTCGGCCGTCGGCGTTGGGTGGCCACAGCTATGAAGTGATCGACACCAAGTTGGCCAAGAATACAAAGGCCAAGTTTCTGGTGCAGGTTGCGCTTTATTCGCGGATGCTGATAGCGATTCAGGACGTACAGCCACAGTTCATGTACATCGTGCTGGGTGATGTTGCGCGTACCGAGCAGGCCTATCGGGTTGCTGACTACGCGGATTACCTAGAGCAGGTGCTGCAGCGTTTCACTGCGTTCGTGAACATTGACGGACCTCGGGTCACCTACCCGGACCCGTGTGGGCATTGTGGTTTTTGTGGGTGGCGTGATCGTTGCACTGAACAACGTCTACAGGATGACCATCTGTCGGCAGTCGCTGGTATCAGCCGCTCGCAAATCAAGAAATTACAGGTTGGCGGTGTGACCACCTTGCAACAGTTGGCGGCCAGTGGCGATGACTTGCGTATACCCAAGCTGCAAGTGGAGTCACTGAACAAGTTACGCCATCAGGCGCGCCTGCAGTTTCAGGGGCGCTCCAGCGATACCCCGTTGTACGAGCTGTTGCCGGTCATGGGGCAGCGGCGTGGCTTTGGCCGTATGCCTTCTGCAGTCGAGGGTGATCTGTTCTTCGATATGGAAGGTAATCCTCTGGAGGAGGGTGGCCTGGAGTACCTCTTCGGCCTGTATATAGACGAAGGCGGTGAACAAACCTTCAAAGCTTTTTGGGCGCACAGCCGGGACGAAGAAAAGATCGCGTTCGAGCAGTTCATCGACTGGGTCATCGCGCACCTTGAGCGTTACCCGAATGCGCATGTCTACCACTATGCCAGCTATGAAGAAACGGCCATCAAGCGCCTGATGAGCCAGCACGGTACGCGAGAGGCGCAAGTGGACTGGCTGCTGCGCAATGGCAAATTGATTGACCTTTACAAGGTGGTGCGTGAAGCGATCCGGGTGTCGGAACCCAGCTACTCGATCAAGAACATCGAACACTTCTACATGGCAAAGCGCGACGGTGATGTTACCAATGCCGGTGCGAGCATCGTGTTCTATGAGCGCTGGAAAGAGACTGGTGAGCCAGCATTGCTTGAGCAGATTGAGCGGTACAACGAAGACGATGTGCTTTCTACGTATCTGTTACGCAACTGGCTTGCAAACATAAGTCCGTTGGGCCTCGAGGCTCTTGTCGTAAAGCATGCTGAGGGCGAGAAAGCCGTAGCAGAGCAGAAGGAGATCGAGGTTCTGCTGGCAAATTATCGTGATCGACTGCTCGCTGGCTTGCCGTCCGAGGAATGCGCACTGAGCGACGAGGATCAGGTCAGGGTACTGACCTTCCAACTGCTCGACTTCTACCGTAGGGCAGAAAAGCCGGTGTGGTGGCAGCTGTTCAGCCGCCAGGACATGACGACCGAAGAGTTGCTGGAGGATATCGAGAGCCTCGCCGGTTTGCAGCGTACAAAAACGCCGCCGGAACCGATCAATAATTCGTTCCTGTTCGAATACAGTTTCGAGCCGCAGGAAAGCAAAATGCGTTCGGGATCCAAAGGTGTCATCCCAGAATCGTTGGCCAGTGTGCAACTGGTCAGTCTGGACCATGACGCGTGCCTGGCGACATTCAAGGCCACCGCAAAAAAGGCGCCACCGGAAGCCTTTGACATGATTCCCGGCAGGCCAATACCGTCCACGCCGCTGCGCAAGGCACTGTTTCGTTATGCCGATAGCGTCTTGGCTGGTGAGCAACGCTTCCAGGCGGTGGCGGATTTCCTCCATCGACGCGCACCACGGGTTAAAGGCATCGAGCCGGGTGCGCCTCTGCTTGATCCGGACCTGGCAACGACCGATGCCATCAAGCAGGTGGTACGCAACCTCGAGGACAGTGTGCTGTTCATTCAGGGGCCGCCAGGTGCCGGGAAGACCTACACCGGCTCGCATGTGATCGTTGACCTGCTCAAAGCCGGCAAGCGCATTGGGGTAACCTCCAATTCGCACTCTGCCATCAACAACCTCTTGGCTGCTTTCGAGGCGCGTGCACAAGTGGAGGGTGTTAGATTCAAGGGGCTGAAAAAGTCATCGGAAGGCGAGGGCACGGAATTCATCGGCCGTTGCATCCGCTCCATCGAGGACAAAACGGAATTTCTCGACAACTGGGGGCCGGATATCAACCTGAGCGCCGGTACTGCCTGGCTGTTCGCCGACGCGAGCTTCACCGAGCAGTTGGATTACCTGTTCATCGATGAAGCAGGCCAGGTGAGTGTGGCGAGCCTGGTCACCATGGGCATGGCGGCCCGTAACATCGTCTTGATGGGTGACCAGATGCAATTGTCGCAACCTGTGCGGGGCGTGCACCCGGGCCGCTCCGGTGACTCCATCCTCGACTATCTGCTGGACGGCACGCCCGCCATCGCACCTGGCCGAGGGGTGTTCCTGGCACAGACCTGGCGGATGCATCCGCAGATTTGCTCTTTCATCTCCCAGGCGGTGTACGAAGGTCAGCTTTCATCGGCGCCAGGGACCGAGCGGCAGTTGTTGCTGCTCGATGGGGAGCGACCGGAAGTACCGGCCAGTGGGCTGATGTTCTGCCCTGTCGAACATGACGGCAACAGCCAGAGTTCCGATGAAGAAGCCGCCTGCGTCAAAGCGCTGTACCTGTATTTCCTACGCCAGCGCTATGTGGATAAAACCGGCGTGGAGCATGCGCTGTGCCTTGAAAATATCCTGGTCGTGGCGCCTTACAATCTGCAGGTACAACTGTTGAAGCAAGTGCTCCCGGCGGGCGCGCGCGTCGGCACTGTGGATAAGTTTCAGGGGCAAGAGGCGGAAATTGTCATCGTATCCATGGCGACGTCGAATGAGGACTACCTGCCAAGGGACATTGGCTTCCTGTACTCGAAAAACCGTTTGAATGTGGCGGTCAGCCGAGCCAAGACGCTGGCGTGCATCGTTGCCAGCCCGGACCTGACGGCCATTCGCTGCCAGACGCCGCAAGACATGAACCTGGTCAACGGCTTGTGCATGGCGACCCGTCATGGGCGACAGGGAAACCGGTCGTCCCAGTGTGAATAGTGGCCTTGGCCTTTCTGTGTATCCGCGAAAACGTCTCATGACCTATCCGCCCGCTTTCCTTGCCGTGATGGAAAAGACGCTCAGAACTACGCGCTTCGGTATCGACGACCTGCTGGCGTTGGAAATAGGCACCTGGCATGCCGCCGTGCTTTTTGACGATGCCGAGCACCTGATGGCGTTTGCTCCCGTGGCGATGAACGACCGAGACCGCGCCGAAAACACGCCACTGGATATGGCCTACCGGCTTAACCGAACGGCATGGATCGACACGCTGGAGGCGCTCGGGGCTGAGGGGGAAAAAGAACTTCTGGATTGGAAAGGCCTCGGCAGCTTTCTGACCCCTGTCAACCATGATCGTTTGCCCAGCAAACGCGGCATCATCAAGGCGCTCGCCAATCGATACCGGCAGGGCCGCAGTCTGAATGACCGTGATGCGGCAGGTAATACTCCACTCCATTGGCTGGCCGCGCACGGCCACAGCAAGGCTGCGAACTACTTCGCCAACCACTACCGGACCTTCTGCCTGGACCTGAGCGCGAGGAACAACGAGGGCCACACCGCCCGAGACGTTGCCAGGCTGGCGGGCCATCATGACATAGCGGCGCAGCTGTTAATCCGGGAAATCGACAACTACCTGGGCGCGGCATATATCTGGCAGCAGATGTGTGCCGACCGCAGCAGTTACAGCCGTAGCTGAACCTCTGTGAGCGGGCCATCGACCAAGGGCATTGAGCCCCTCGTCTGAGATACTCGCGATTTCAATCATGCAACAACCACGGCTTTAGCTCTTTGAGGTTGCTCACGACAATCTGCTGGGCCTCGGGGCTCATGGCCAGGCTGCGCCGGTCAATCTGATAGCGCTGCAGCACATATTTCACCAGCGCCCTGCGGCTGGGCACAATCAACTGCCCCTGGGTCATACCGAAGTCCGTTTCGATGATTGCCTTCTGCGCCTCGTTCAAGCGTCCATCGGGCTCGATGATCACCGGAATCTCGGTGTTCCAGTCTTCATCCAGCTCGCGCGTGTTCGGTGAGGCGTCGAGCAAATCCGGCTGCCCGCGCAAGCGGCTCAGCACGAAGTCGCGGTATTGGCCATTCTTTTCGCAGTAAGCCCGCACATGCCAGCGCATGCCGGTGTAGACCAGCGTGTGAGGGGCGATCAAGCGAACCTCGACGTTGGGGGTGTTGAACGACACGTACTCGGTTTCCAGGCGCAGGCCCTCACGGCAGGCCTTGAGCAAAGGGCGCAGGACCTCCGGGCGGATGGGCCGATCCGGCACCTCCAGCACCTTGGTGTGCGCATAGGCCAGTGCGAGTCCGTCGATGTGCGGGGCCCGCTCATTGTTCTGGTAGAGCAGATGAAGATAGGCGCTGGCGCTGTCGTCGATGAACAGCGGCTTGAACTGCTTGCTCGGTACATACCCCTTGAGCTGCTTGTCATATGTCAAGTTTTTGGGCGCATGCTCGGTGATGTAGGTGTTGATGTCCTTGGACGCCTGCTGGCGACTGATTCCAAAGCTCTGCATCAAGTGCCCCGTGGTCAGCCGGCCTTCCCACCAGGCAACGGTCTCAATCAAACGATAGCGAAGTGCCAGGTCCCAGCGTACCTGCTCGACGGATTGCTTGCGTTTCATACCCTCTCCTTGTGCGCGATTACTTTACCTGTATAAGTCTACATTCTAGACGTGTAGCTTTGCATTACATATCTTCGATTTGTCTTCGGAATACATCGGGGGCAGCAAAGGATATGAGCATGACTATGCCGGAAGTGGTTGCGACAGGGGCCTTGGTGGCGATGGGGATCATCCTGCTGGTGCTGATTCAGCAGGCTTTGAAGCTCGGTGAGCTTGGGAAAAAGGTCGAGCACTGCCAGAGGGACCTGCGCTGGCTACAGATTTGGGAAATGGAAAACCGCGAGCTGCGGTCGGCGTTGCGCGCAGAGCGGGAGCATGTTGCGCAGTTGCAGCGCAAGCTGGTGATTTTGCAGGACCTAGCTTCTGGTGAAGGGTGTTGAGGGACGATATGAACAGAATTGAACGGATCAGCGGCTGCCTGCTGGGGGGAGCCGTCGGAGATGCGTTGGGCTCTCCCGTGGAGTTGCTTGAGTGGCCTGTGATCGAGGCCAGGTTCGGGTCGCAGGGCGCCAGTGATTTTGCCCCGGCGTTTGGCATCACCGGTGCGATCAGCGGCGCTACCCAGATGATGCTATTTACCGCAGAAGGCTTGCTGCGGGCTTATGTGCTAGGGAGTTCACGGCAGGCATGTCATGTGCCCAGCATTATTCATCATGCGCTGCTGCGTTGGCTGACGACCCAGGATTACCCCTCGGTGATACCGGTCGCCACAGATAGCTGGCTGATCAGGCAAATGGAGCTCTGGTCGCGTCGTGCGCCAGACATCACCTGCATGAGTGCGCTCAAGGTCAGTGGACGGTTGGGTATGGTTGCCGAAAACAACAGCAAGGGCTGCGGTGCCTTGGTACGTGTTGCACCCTGTGCATTCTTCGCCCATGCATTTGACTACGCCTCGCAGTCCGGGCGCCTGACGCACGGGCACCCGACAGGTTACCTGGCGGCTGGGCTGTTCGCCGACATTCTGCAGTGTGTTGTCGGTCGACAAGATAGCTTGGAGCACGCTGTGACGCAGAGTTTGGCCAGGTATGGGCAAGTACCTGGTATCGAGGAAACGCGCAGCCTCGTCGAGCGAGTGATGTTCTTCTTTTACGAGGGGTACACACCTAGCCCTCAACGAATAGACGATTTTGCCGGTGGTTGGGGCGCTGAACAGGTGCTGGCGATTGGGCTGTGGTGTGCGTTGGCTGCGCGGTCATTTGAAGACGGGGTGATTGCGGCGGTTAATCACAGTGGTGACAGCAGCACTACAGGGCTGGTCGTCGGGCACTTGCTGGGGGCGCAGTATGGTGTTGCCGCTATTCCTGATCGGTGGCTTGAGCGCCTGGAGCTGCGGCAGGTGATTGCTCAGGTGGCCGAAGATATTGAGTGTGTTCCGCGAGAGTATTACGGGGTTGGCGGCGAGTTTGATGAGCAGATTGAACTGGCTTATCCCGCGAGTTGAACGCATTGGAGGCAGTGAGTTTGCGTAGCGACCAAGGAGATTGAAAATGCCGGTAAAACCTAGACCCTTCACTTTTGAATGTGAAGGTTGTGGTTGGACGAAAACAGTGGCGCCGCGCAGTGATACGTTGGCGCTTGGGGAGTGGATTGATCAGTGTCCTAAGTGTGGGGGCAAGGCGTTGAACGTACTTACTGCCAGGTGGCTTGCGGGGGCGGTGGCGGAGTTGCTGGCGCGGCGGTGGTTTTAGGGTATAGGCGGACAAGTCGATCAATCAGGATCATTCAGCCATGAAGAATATATTTGCCTTTGTCGGTTTTATCGTGATCGCTACCAAGGGTTATGAGCTGTACCGCGAATACAGCGAGATGAAGCGTGAGAAAGCGGCGCGGGAGGCGGACGCCGGTTCGATTTGATGCACGCCGAGTTGTGGCATTGACGACCTGTACGAGGATATCGGGGTGGCTACGGAGCTGAAGTTTTGTCATTAATTTATGCATTTGCTTCGACCAATGAGCATTACAGTCCCGCGTTCTCGAAGAACGCCCTGGTGGAGCGGAGCCAGGAGCTGGCCAGTTTCGCGGTGAAGCGCTGGCCGCTGACGCCGACCGACTTGGCTGAAGCGTAATCGCCTACGATTGACCTGCGAGAGCTACCGCCCCGATGTTGGGCTTCGGCCCGTCACCGGCGCGGCGCACTGAGCTGACGGCCTCAGTCGTTCATCAGCCAAGGGCGCAGCTCCTTGAGGTTCTTTACCACAATCTGTTGCGCTTCGGGGCTGGTCGCCAGGTTACGCGGGTCGATGTGGTAGCGCTGCAGCACGTATTTCACCAAGGCTTTGCGGCTCGGTACCACTAGTTGCCCATCCTGCATGCCGAAGTCGGCTTCGATGATGGCTTTTTGCGCCTCGTTCAGCCGCCCGTCTGGCTCGAAGATGACTGGCACGTCGGCACTCCATTCCTCGTCAAGCTCGCGCGTGGTGGGCGGCTCGTAAAGCAGGTCCGGCTGTCCGCACAGGCGGCAGAGGACAAAGTCGCGGTACTGGCCGTTCTTTTCGCAGTAGGCGCGCACATGGCAGCGCATACCTGTATAGATCAGTGTATGCGGGGCGATTCGGCGAATTTCCACGTTCGGCGTGTTCAGCGAGACGTACTCGGTTTCCAGGCGCAGGCTTGCGCGGCAGGCCTTAAGCAAGGGGCGCAGCACCTCCGGGCGAATCGGTCGGTCAGCTACCTCTAGCACCTTGGTGTGCGCATAGGCCAGTGCTAGCCCGTCGATGTGCAGGGCGCGCTCATTGTTCTGATACAGCAAGTGTAAGTAGGCGCTGGCGCTGTCGTCGATGAACAGTGGCTTGAACTGCTCGCTCGGCACGTAGCCCTTGAGTTGCTTGTCATATGTCAATTTTTTGGGCGCATGTTCGGTGATGTAGGTATTGATTTCCTTCGATGCCTGCTGGCGGCTGATACCAAAGCTCTGCATCAGGTGCCCTGTGGTTAGCCTGCCCTCCCACTAGGCAACGGTTTCGATCAGGCGGTAGTGAAGTGCTGAGCTCCAGCGAGCCTGCTCGATGGATTACTTGCGTTTCATACCTTCTCCATGTGCGCGATTACTTTACCTGTATAAGTCTACATTCTAGACGTGTAATTTCGAATTACATATCTTGTGCTGGTCTTCGGAATACATCGGGGGCAGCTAAGGACATGAGCATGACGATGCCGGAAATGGTTGCGACGGGTGCTTTGGTGGCGATGGGGATCATCCTGCTGGTGCTGATGCCGCAGGGTTGAGGTTGGGAGTGCTGGGCAAAGGGGTTGAGCAATGCCAGAGGGTTATGCGCGGGTTACAGATCTGGGAGATGGAGAATCGCGAGTTGAGGTCGGCGTTGCGGGCGGAGCGGGAGCACGTGGCGCAGTTGCGGCGCAAGTTGGACTTGCTGCAGGCGTTGGTGCCGGTTACGGACTGATGCTGGCCAGTGTTCTACAGGAGTAGGCATTCATGCCGATAAAATCAAAGCCCTTTGTGCTGCAGTGCAAGGATTGCAGCAGGAAAACGACCATCGCGCTGCGCAGCGATGCATTGAGGCCGGGTGAATGGTTTGTTTTGTGCCCAAGGTGCGGGAGTACGGAGTTGAAACTGCGAGCGGCGGGGGGGCTTAAGTTTGCAGCCGCGAGACTCATGGCGAGGAGGAGTGGGACGGCTTCGGCTGGTCATGGCAATATGGCACCATCTCTCTGCTCGTTGGCCATCTCAGTTACACGCCATGATGTCGTTGGGCAAGGTGTATGACATGACCTGTAAACCGGTACTACGAATTAACTTTTCAACGGACGATGACTTGGAATGCGTTCGTGGAGGTAAGCGCAGGGGCATACAAGCAGCTGCAGGCAATGTGACGTATTGACCTAATAAATTGTAAGGAGGCTGTAATGGTACAAGTAGGTGATTGGCAGCAGGACGCGATCGATGACGTCATTCGTGACGCTGTACGTGGTTCCGGAGAAGTCAATATCATTGTCGCGGGTAAGACGGGAGTCGGTAAAAGCACCTTGATCAACACCGTATTCCGCGGGAGGTTGGCGAAAACGGGTTCAGGCACTCCAGTGACACAGCAGATTGAAGAGATCTCGAAGGAAGGTCACCCGATCACCATCATCGACAGCAAAGGTCTTGAGCTGAAAGACTACGAGGTCATTCTCAGTCAACTCACGGATTTCGTAGTAGAGCGCGATGAGCATCATGACGAAAACAAGCATATCCATGCAGCCTGGATTTGTATTCAGGAAAGCGGCGATCGCATAGAACAAGCGGAAATCGACCTCTGTCGCATGTTGAACGATCACAAAATACCCGTGGTTGCGGTAGTCACAAAGAGCATGTTCTCGAAAGATAGTGATTTCCACCACAAGGTCAAAGAAATGCTACCGGGTTCTTGCGCGGTAGTGCGGGTGCGCGCTGAGGCTCAGAACATCGAAATTGAGGAGGGAAGCTTCCACACCCTCCCGATCAAAGGCATCGACGAGCTGATCTCTGAATCCGCGAGGTTGATCCCCGAAGCAAAAAAGCGTGCATTCGCCAATGCATTGAGCTCGCGGCATCAATCTTCCATGAAAATCAAAATCGAACAAGCTGAAAAGGAAGTATTGATAGCAAGTGGCCTGGCGGCGGCAGCAGGCGCTACACCAATTCCTTTTTCTGACTCATTCGTACTGGTGCCTATTCAAGTCGGTATGCTGGCGAAGATTGGCGTGACCTTTGGCATGGAGGTTAGTACCAGTGCATTGACCACCCTTGTCGCGTCGGCATTAGGTTCGAGCGCTGCGAGCCTGTTGGGTCGTGCGGTAGTTACGGGGATGCTCAAGATGATTCCGGGTGTAGGGAGCGCAGTAGGTGGCACCATTGCCGCAACAACAGCGGCTACGCTGACTAAAGGGTTGGGTGCGGCTTACATCTCGATATTGACGGATTTCTGCAATAACAATCCCGGTAAGGATCTCGATATCAGCCTGATCGGCGAGGAGTTGAAGCGCAGGCTCTCGTTCAAATAGTGAATGACTACTCATTTGGCCTATCGGAGCCCGGTAGGTCGATGAGTGGTTGGGTAGCTTGAGGAGAGTGGGTGGCGCTTGGACTACTCCCTCACTGGGCTTGGCGCTGCTCATGCTTCCCTCTTGGGCCGGCTTTGGAGTGAATGGACACACACCGAATCTGGGCGTTTGCTTTACACGTTCCTGGCGCCTGTGGGAACGCATCCCTCGTGGTCAGGGCTGCTACCACAACTGCAACCGCGAGAAAGAAAAGCACCAGGACAGACGGGGGATTGGGATGATCCAGCGGCGTGATCCAATCGCACGGGGGAATGTGCATTTCCCCATGCGCTGGCGTCACAATGCCGCGCGAGTAGCTTGAGTGGACTACTGGTGTTACCTCTGTGCAAAAAAGCCGCGTTTTGATTGGGCGCGATCTTTACCCATTCTTGCTGGATAGATATTGTGACGTGGTTCGCACACAGTTAGGTCAAAGAGCCATCAGGGACGTAATCAAGGGTTCTAGCGTACACTTTTACGCCGTCCCAATAATCGCCTCGCCAACCAGATATGCGAGTTCAAGGCAGTTCAACGGGACGGATACATGGACAAGAATTCACTGACTGAGCGTGACATCTGCAGCAAATACATCACACCGGCCATCACCGCGGCGGGCTGGGATTTGCACAAGCAGGTTCGTGAGGAAGTCAGCTTTACCAAGGGGCGCATCATCGTCCGTGGCAAGCTGCACAGCCGAGGCGAGTCGCGCCGCGCCGACTACATCCTGTATCACCAGGCCAACCTGCCGCTGGCGGTTATCGAGGCCAAGGACAACAAGCACGCGCTCGGCGCCGGTATGCAGCAGGCGCTCGGTTATGCCGAGGCGCTGGATGTGCCGTTCGTATTCTCCAGCAACGGCGACGGCTTCCTCTTCCATGATCGCAGTGGCACCGGCGCGCAAAAGGAAACCGAGCTGAGCCTGGAGCAGTTTCCCAGCCCCGATGAGCTCTGGCAGCGCTACTGCCAGTGGAAGGGCCTGAGTGGCGAAAGCCAGCAGAAAGCCGAAGCCCCGTATTACGACGACGGTTCCGGGCGCATGCCGCGCTACTACCAGATGAACGCCATCAACCGTACCGTCGAGGCCGTGGCGCGCGGGCAGGATCGCATCCTGCTGGTCATGGCCACCGGCACCGGCAAGACTTACACCGCTTTCCAGATCATCTGGCGCTTGTGGAAGTCCGGGCAGAAGAAACGCATCCTCTTCCTCGCCGACCGCAACATCCTCGTCGACCAGACCAAGAACAACGACTTCAAACCCTTCGGCCAGGCGATGACCAAGATCGCCAAGCGCCAGATCGAGAAGTCCTACGAAATCTACCTGTCGCTGTATCAGGCCGTGACCGGCAACGAAGAAGAGAAGAACGTCTACAAGCAGTTCTCCTCGGACTTCTTCGACCTTGTTGTGATCGACGAATGCCACCGTGGCAGCGCCTCCGAAGACTCGGCCTGGCGCGAGATTCTCGACTACTTCTCCGGTGCCACCCACATCGGCCTGACCGCCACACCGAAGGAGACCAAAGAGGTTTCCAGCATCACCTACTTCGGTGAGCCGGTGTACAGCTACACCCTCAAACAAGGCATCGAAGATGGCTTCCTCGCCCCGTACAAAGTGGTGCGCATCGACTTTGACAAAGACCTGCAAGGCTGGCGCCCACCCAAGGGTACGCGCGACAAGAACGGTGAGCTGATCGAAGACCGCGTCTATGACCTCAAGGACATGGACCGCCACCTGGTGATCGAAGCGCGGACCCAGTTGGTCGCCCGCAAGGTCACCGAGTACCTGACCGCCACCGACCCCTTCCAGAAAACCATCATCTTCTGCGACGACATTGACCACGCCGAGCGCATGCGCCAGGCCCTGGTCAACCTCAACCCCAAGCGCGTTGAGGAAAACCGCAAATACGTGATGCGCATTACCGGCGATGACAAGGAAGGCAAGGCCGAGCTGGACAACTTCATCAACCCCGAGTCGCGCTACCCGGTAATCGCCACCACCAGCAAACTCATGACCACCGGTGTTGATGCCCAGACCTGCAAACTGGTGGTGCTCGACCAGCACATCAAATCCATGACCGAGTTCAAGCAGATCATTGGTCGTGGCACCCGTATTAACGAGGATTACGGCAAGTACTGGTTCACCATCATGGACTTCAAGAAAGCCACCGAACTGTTTGCCGACCCGGCCTTCGACGGGGAGCCGGTGGTAATCTACAACCCCGAGGGCGACTCCTCACCGGTGCCGCCGGAAGAAACCGAGGGCGAAGAGGGTGACGTGATCGACTGTGGCGCTGGGCCAACCGAAGGTGACGAAACCACCGGCGGCGCTGACGACGATGGCGGCAAGAAGCGCGTCAAATACGTGATCAACAACGTCGCCGTGCACGTCATTGCCGAGCGCGTGCAGTACTACGGCCCGGACGGCAAGCTGATCACCGAATCGCTACGCGACTACACCCGCACCTGCGTTAAGAAACAGTTTGCCTCGCTGGATGACTTCCTGCGCCGCTGGAGCGATGCCGAACAGAAGAAAGTCATCATCGATGAACTGGCCGCTCAAGGCGTGATGTGGGAAGCCCTGGACGACGAAGTCTCAGCCAAGCGCGGCCAGCCGCTCGATCCGTTCGACCTGATCTGCCATATCGCCTTCGACCAGCCGCCGCTCACCCGCAAGGAGCGCGCCGAGCAGGTGAAAAAGCGCAACTACTTTGCCAAATACTCCGGCGCCGCCCGCCAGGTACTGGAAGCCCTGCTCGACAAATACGCCGACACCGGCGTCGAGCACATCGAAGACATCAAGATTCTTCAGCTGGCGCCATTCAGCCACATCGGTGCGCCGATTGAGCTGGTCAAGGCCTTTGGCGGCAAACCGGGCTATCAGCAGGCCATTCAGGAGCTTGAGCAACAGCTCTACGGATAACCGATGCCCAAACTTAATTCATTTGAAATCGCAGCTGTGCTCATCCGTAAGGGCTTTGTTCTGACCGTCAAAAATCAACATGCTAACGGGTATGAGAATCCTGATTTTAACGGTCGTGTATTCGTCAAAATGAGCAAAACGGGTGCTCCTGTTGCTAAGCAACCCTTCCTCATTCATCCAGAACATGCCACCGCAGGTAAATGGGACTTCATCAAGGTACTTTCCCCTTCTTTGCCAAATACCGGGTATCGAAACACCAACATGACGGGGTATCCCGCCGTAGCTGGCTCTGACAGTAAACTAGCAATTGCATTGGATATCGCTACAGAGGCCGATCTTCATCAACTGCTTGATCTACTCGGTTATAAATCCTCTGTTTCTTCCCTGCAGTCCGCGGCTGCTAAATCTTCGGTCTCAACAGAGGAATTTCTAAACGAACCCAACCTCACCGAGACCGAACGCGATGCACTGATGAAAGCGCGCATCGGCCAGAGCGGCTACCGCGACGACCTGCTGGCCTACTGGGGCGGCTGTGCGATTACCGACTGCTGCGTACCGGAGTTGTTGCGGGCCTCGCATATCAAACCCTGGCGTGCTGCCAGCCCGATCGAACGGCTTGATCCGTTCAACGGGCTGTTGCTCACCCCCAATCTTGATCTGGCCTTCGACCGTGGCCTGATCAGCTTTGACGATCAGGGGCAGATTCTCCTCGGCGAGGATCTCGACCCCGACAGCGCCCGTGCGCTCAATATCACCCCTTGTCTGCGCTTGCGCCAGATCAAGCCGCAGCATCGCGGTTATCTGGCCTGGCACCGTGAACACCTTTTCAGGAAGTAAGCATGTCCATCAGCAGCACCATTAAATCCATCCAGGACATCATGCGCAAGGACGTTGGCGTCGACGGCGATGCCCAGCGTATTGGCCAGCTTGTGTGGATGTTGTTCCTGAAAATCTTCGATGACCGCGAGCAGGAATGGGAGCTGCTTGATGACGACTACCGCTCGCCGATTCCGGAGAGCTGCCGCTGGCGCACTTGGGCGGCCAACCCGGAGGGCATCACCGGTGATGCCCTGAAGGACTTCATCGACAACAACCTGTTCCCGCAGCTGCAGAACCTCCACGAATACAGCACCACGCCAGCTACCTACGTGGTGCGTGGCGTGTTCGAGGATGCCTACAACTACATGAAGTCCGGCCAGTTGATCCGCCAGGTGATCAACAAGATTCAGGAAGGGGTGGACTTCAACAAGGCGCAGGAGCGCCACGCCTTTGGCGACATGTACGAGCAACTGCTGCGCGACCTGCAGAACGCCGGCAATGCCGGTGAGTTCTACACGCCGCGCCCGGTCACCGAATTCATGGTGCGCATGCTCGATCCCAAGCTGGACGAAAAGGTCATGGACCCGGCCTGCGGCACTGGCGGCTTCCTCACCTGCAGCATCGAGCACAAGCGCAAGCGCTATGTGCAAACCGCCGAGGACGAGCGCGCCCTGCAGGCGAGCATCTTCGGCGTGGAGAAAAAGCCGCTGCCGCACCTGCTGGCCACCACCAACATGATCCTGCACGGCATCGAAGTGCCCAACCAGATCAAGCACGACAACACACTGGGGCGCCCGCTTATCAGCTGGGGGCCGGCTGAGCGGGTCGATTGCATCGTCGCCAACCCGCCGTTCGGTGGCATGGAAGAAGACGGCATCGAAACCAACTTCCCCACGGCCTTCCGCACCCGCGAAACCGCCGACCTGTTCCTGGTGCTGATCATGCACCTGCTCAAGGACGGTGGCCGCGCCGCGGTGGTGCTGCCCGACGGTTTCCTCTTTGGTGAAGGCATCAAGAGTCGCATCAAGGAAAAGCTGCTGACCGAATGCAACCTGCACACCATCGTTCGCCTGCCCAACGGCGTGTTCAACCCCTACACCGGCATCAAGACTAACCTGCTGTTCTTCACCAAGGGCACGCCCACCAAGGACGTGTGGTTCTACGAGCACCAGTACCCAGTCGGTTACAAAAGCTACTCCAAGACCAAACCCATGCGAGTCGAAGAGTTTGCTGTCGAGGAAGCCTGGTGGGGCAGCGAGGCCGATGGCTTTGCCGCACGGCAGGAGAATGAGTTTGCCTGGAAGGTCAGCTTCGACGAGCTGCAAAACTGCAACTGGAACCTCGACTGCAAGAACCCTCACGTCGGAGAACAGATCAGCCATGACCCGAACGAACTGCTGCGCGACTACGCCGCGCTGCAAGGCGAGATTGGCGAACTGCGCGACCAGCTCAAGGCTGTGCTGGCCGAGGCCTTTGCCGCTCAGGCGGCGGAGCGTGACGCATGAGCGCCGTGTTGACCGACAATCTGCCGCTGCTGGCCGGCGCGCCCAATGGCATCAAGAAGCTGCGTGAGCTGATTCTGGAGCTGGCGGTGCGCGGTAAGCTGGTGCCGCAAGATCCGAGTGATGAGCCGGCCAGTGAGTTGCTGAAGCTGATTGCTGAGGAAAAAGCGCGGCTTGTGGCGCAGGGGAAAATCAAGAAGCAGAAACCGCTGGCTGGCGTTGAAGAGGCAGCACTACCATTTGAATTGCCAGTGGCCTGGGTTTGGGCTCGTCTTGGCGAAATTACCAACTTTGGTACTACAACCAAAAAAGACGAAATCCCAGATGACGCTTGGGTGCTCGATCTTGAGGATATTGAGAAAGACACTTCAAGACTTTTACAGAAGACTCGCTTTTACGAGCGTAACTCTCTCAGTGACAAGAACAGCTTCGCTAAAGGCGATGTGCTCTATGGCAAGCTCCGTCCGTATCTGAATAAGGTTCTAGTAGCTGAGGATGACGGATTTTGCACAACCGAAATTCTCCCGTTCAGGTGCCACGGACCTTATGTAGCGCACTACTTTATGGTCGCGCTGAAAAGCCCATACTTCCTCAGCTATGTGAATGCTAAAAGCTACGGTATGAAAATGCCTAGGCTAGGAACTGAAGACGGTAGGCAAGCCCTTTTCCCTCTACCCCCTCTCGCCGAACAACACCGCATCGTCGCCAAAGTCGATGAGCTGATGGCCCTGTGCGACCGGCTGGAAGCGCGGCAGGCCGATGCCGTCAGCGCCCACGTCCAACTGGTGCAGGCGCTGCTGGGCAGCCTGACTCAGGCCAGCAATGCAGAAGACTTTGCGCAAAGCTGGCAGCGCCTGGCCGAGCACTTCCACGCCCTGCTCACCACCGAATCCAGCATCGACGCCCTCAAGCAAACCCTGCTGCAACTGGCCGTGATGGGCAAGTTGGTGCCGCAAGATCCTAGCGATGAACCGGCGAGTGAATTGCTGAGGCGGATTGCCGAGCAAAAGGCGCGCCTCATCTCCGAAGAAGGTCTTCGAACGACAGCAAGAGACGATGTCCCAGAGGCTGAGCATTACTTCAGGCTACATACCGGTTGGGCGTCCTGCCGGCTTGGCAACCTTGCTCGTTTCATTGACTACCGGGGCAGGACACCTACAAAAACATCATATGGCGTACCGCTCATTACTGCCAAAAATGTGCGTCCAGGATTCATCAGTAGAGATCCTCAAGAGTTCATTGCTGAGACGGACTACTTGTCTTGGATGACAAGAGGCTTTCCACGGGTTGGAGACATGCTTTTCACAACCGAAGCTCCAATGGGGAACGTGGCGGTAATTGATATTGCTGAGCGTTTTGCACTGGCTCAGCGCGTGATTTGCTTCCAACTGCATGAGCTGGAAACGGGCCCATTCCTGAAGCTGACCATGATGTCCTCTGGCTTTCAGACGCAGCTTTCAGATGCCGCCACAGGTATGACCGCCACTGGTATCAAATCCTCTCGCCTTAAAGAAATACCAGTTCCGATACCTCCGCTCGCCGAACAACACCGCATCGTCGCCAAAGTCGACCAGCTGATGGCCCTCTGCGACCAACTCAAAGCCCGTCTTAATCATGTCCGGCAAGTGCACGAGCATCTAGCCAGTGCGCTGGTCGAGCAGGGCGTGGCCTGATTTAACAAGAACACCGATAAGGACATCCTATGCGTCCCGACAAGAAAGCCGTCACCGACCTGTTTACCGAGCGCGCGCAGTACCTGATCCCCTTGTTCCAGCGCGGTTACGTGTGGACGCTGAACGAGCAGGTGCAGCCGCTGTGGGAAGACCTCGTTGACCGCCTGGAGGCTATCGTCCAGCATCAGGCTGATGCAGCCATGGTCGGGGCTGGCCGGCTCAGGCCGCTACGCCGGCACTTTCTCGGGACCGTGGTGATCGGCAGCCTCAAGGGCGGCAGCAGTGATGCCGTGGGCAACCGCGATGTGATCGACGGTCAGCAGCGTATCACCACCCTGCAGATTCTGTTGCTGGCGTTTCGCGACCTGGTCGCGCCTCTGGATGACGATGCGCTGAGCTATGACCTCAAGCCGCTGACGCAGAATATCGGCCGATACCGCCAGGCCAGCGATACCCTCAAGGTGTTGCCGACCAATGTTGGCCGCGATGTCATGCAGGCGCTGGCCGGGCTGGGCAGCGCCGAGAAGATCAGCGAGCGCTTCCCGGCCAAGGTCGGCCGGCAGTACCAGGAACGCCCGGCGATGGTGCGTGCCTACCTGTTCTTCCACGCCATGCTGGCCTGCCACCTGCGCGGCCTGCGCTACGACGACCCGTTGCCGGACGCGGCTGCAGATGAAGAACGCACCGTGGCCCATGCGGTGATTCGTACCATCGACACGGACAACCAGTTGAAACTGCCGGGCGCCGACCTCCCTCTGCAGGTGGAGCGCGCCCATGCGCTGCTGGCCACCCTGCGCGAAGGTTTCCAGATCATGTCGCTGGAGCTGGAGGACGAGGACGATCCGCAGATTATCTTCGAAACCCTCAATGCCCGGGGCGCGCCGCTATTGCCGAGCGACCTGATCCGCAACTTCATCTTCCTCCATGCCACCCGCAACGGCGAGGACGTGGATGAGCTGTATCGCCAGGGCTGGCAGCATTTCGACGAGACGGTAGACACCAGCACTGGCAAGGGCGCCAAGTTCTGGAAGCAGCAGGAGCGGCAGGGCCGCCTGAAGAACTCGCGACTGGACCTGCTGCTTTACCACTACGTGGGCATGCGCAAGTGCGAGGATTTGAAGGTGGCCCACGTATTCAACGAATTCAAGGACTGGTGGCAGTACGAGCCCCGCGACACTCAGCACGAGCTGGCGCGCATCACGCACCTGGCGGGGTATTTCCAGACCTTTATGGTACCGGGGCAGGCGAGTCGCCTCGATCTGTTCTGCCGGCGTCTGAAACTGCTGGATGTATCCACGGTGACGCCGCTTGTGCTGTATCTACTGGAGCACCATAAGCCGGATTCCGCGGAGTTCCTGCAGGCCATTGGTGATCTGGAGTCTTACTTGGTGCGCCGGTTTATCTGTGGCTACACCACCAAGAGCTACAACCGCACCTTCCTCAACCGCTTGCTGGTGGAGATGGTGCGCGAGCAGAAGACCGATGCCGCGACATTGCGCGACAAGTTGCTGTCCCTGCAGGGCGACAGCCAGTGCTGGCCGGATGACGAGGCCTTCGCCCTTAACTGGTGCCATCGCGCTCTTTACCAGGGCCGCAACACCAGCAAGGTCCGTGCGGTTCTCGAGGCGCTGGAGTTGTCCATGCGCGGTAGCAAGCAGGAGAGCCTGGTGCTACCTGATGGCCTGACCGTGGAGCATGTGTTGCCGCAGAAGTGGCAAACGAACTGGCCGCTCGCCGAGGACACGCCAGAGAACCAGGAAAAGCGCCGTCGCCTGCTGCACAGTATCGGCAACCTCACACTGGTGACCCAAGCCTTCAACTCCGCCCTGAGCAACGAACCCTTTGCCGTGAAGCGGCAGGAGATCGTAACCACCAGCCTGCTGATGCTCAACACCCACTTCCAGCGCTATGGCGACAACGATTCCTGGGATGAGGAAGAAATCGTGGTGCGAGCGGACAGCCTGTTTGCATCCGCGCTGAAGATTTGGCCGATGCCGAAGTGATGCTGGAACCACTGATTATTCAAATAACGTTTTTGGGTGCCCTGACATGATGGACCTGCTGCAACACCTGATTCCTGACTTCGCCCATATGTTCAGCGCCAACCCCAATGGCATCAGTGCCTGGTTCTGGTTGGCCACTGCGCTGGTCTTTGTTTTTTCCTTTTGGGCGCTGGTGGTGCATTACCGCCGCTTCAGCGCGCGGATGCAGGCTCTGCACTCGCTGCTGGAAGGGCAGAGCAAGGAGACGCTAGCGCAGAACCGCCGGGAAACCCTACAGAGGGCGGGTGAGCTCAAGGCGCCGAATGTAGGCATGCTCTGGCGTGAATTCGACGAAAGCCTAGTGCTGTCCTCGGATCAGAAGCAGCTGTTCAACACGCTGGATGCCGAGCACTTCTTCAACCCGCGTACGCTGGCTGGTGGTTTGACGGCCAGCCGTTTGCTGGCGGCAGCGCCAAGCTTTCTGGTGGCCATCGGCGTGCTGGGCACCTTCGTCGGTCTGACCGTTGGTCTGGAAGGGCTGGTTGGCAGTACGGGCGAGATCGAAGCGCTCAAGGGCGGGATCAACAAGCTGATCTCCGGTGCTGCCGTGGCCTTTATGACGTCGGTCTGGGGTGTGCTGTTCAGCCTGTTGCTCAACTTCATCGAGAAGATGTTCGAGCGTGCGGCGCTGCAGGGGATTCAAGCGCTGCAGCACGATGTGGATGCGCTGTATCCGCGCATTCCCGCCGAGCAGTCGTTGGTGCACATCGCCGAATACGGCAAGGAGAGCAAGGAGGCGCTGCAGGAGCTGCACGAGCGCATCGGCGAGCGCCTGCAGGAAACCCTGACCGGCATGAACGAGGCGATGCAGACCGCACTCACTGATGCCCTGAACAACATCATGGCGCCGGCCATTCAGACCTTGGTCAGCACCACCAGCCAGCAGTCCACTCAGGTGCTGGAAAGCCTGGTAGGCAACTTTATGGAAGGCATGACCTCGGTTGGCCGTGAGCAGGGCCAGCAGATGCAGCAGGCAGCGGCTAATGTGAATGCCGCCGTGAGTGGCATGAGCGAGGAGCTGAATCAGTTGTTCAGCCGCCTCAGCGAGCAGCAGAGCCAGCAGATGTCGGTGGCGCAGCAGCAAAGCTCGGCCTTCGAGGCGCAATTGCAGCGCATTAGCGGTTCTGCTGATGATCGTCAGGCGCAGATGGAGCAGCGCTTCAGCGAGTTGATGGCGGGCCTGAGTGGTCAGCTACAGAATCAGCTGGGTGTGGCGCAGCAGCGCGACGAGGAGCGCCATGCGCTGTTCGAGCGGGTACTGGGCCAGGCCAGCAGCAGCCAGACGGCGATGCTGGATCAGTTCTCCCATTCGACCCGTGAGCAGATGCAGGCGATGGCCGAGGCCGGCAACGAGCGTCACAACAATCTGGAGAAGGTGTTCTCCCGTTTGATGATGAGCCTCAACACTCAACTCGATACGCAGATGGGCGCGGCCGAGCAGCGTGAGCAGGCGCGTAGCCAGCGGCATGAGCAGCAACAGGCCGAGCTGCTCGAACGCCAGCAGCAGATGCTGGGTAGCCTGGGGCAGAGCAGCCAGCAGCAGATCAGCGCACTCAACGAGGCGGCGGCGCAGCAACAACGTGAATTACAGAGCACCGTGGACAAGCTGCTGGGTGGCCTGACCACGCAGTTCAGCACCCAGGGCGAGCAAGCCGAGGCCCGCGAGCAGGCGCGGCAGCAGCGCTTCCAGCAGCAGTTGGAGCAGGTTACCCTGCAGCAGCAGGAGCTGCTGGCCGGTTTGGCCAGTGCCGTGCAGGCCACTCAGCAGCAGAGCCGGCTGATGGCGGAGCAGCACCAGCAGTTGCTCGGCCAGCTCAAGCAGGCCACCGAGGCGGCAGCGCAGAGTAGCAAGCATATGGACAGCAGTGCCAACCAGCTTGGCCTGCTATCGGCCAACGTGCGCTCGGCCGCCGAGCTGTTGGGCCAGCGCCTGGAGCAGGTGACGGCACGCATCGAGCAGGCGGGTGGACAGAACGCCGAATTAGCCGGCCAGCTGCAGCAGCAGGCGACGACCTTGGCGCAGTTGCAGGGCACCCTGCTGGAAGGTGCGCAGCGCTTCGAGCAGGCTGCCAGCGAGGCGCGTAACGGCTTTGGCGAGATGAAAACGACCCAGCAGGAATTTCTCGCCGGGGTGCGCCATGAATTTACGTCACTGGGCGTGGCGCTGCGTGAGCAGGTCGAGGCGGTTGAGAAGCAGGCTGAGGAGTGGCTGCGTAGCTATGCCGGTGAGGTGCGCGTGCAGACGGATGACCGCATGAACAAGTGGAATGAGGTCTCGCAGAACTATGCGGATCAGATGCACCGCATCGTGCAGAACATGAGCAGCATTCTGGATGAGCTGGAGGCACGCTGATGCGTCTGGGCAAAGCCAAAGAGGTCAGCGTCGACGAGGAGAATCCGTACTGGATGTCCTTCTCGGACATCATGTCGGCGCTGCTGGTGATCTTCATTCTGGCCTCGGTGATTCTGATCCTGCAGTTGATGGAGATTCAGCAGGAGCTGAAGGAGCGGCAGGTTCAGTTCGAGGAAGAAATCGTTGAACTGAAAAAGGCCGAGCAGGTGCGCCGCACCATTCTTGATGAAGCGGTTGAGGCCCTGCGCCGTCGCGGCATCAAGGTCGAGGTCAGCGAAAATCATACGGTGCTGAGTATCCCCAACGATCTGCTCGGGTTCGACAGCGGCGCCTATGACATTCATGCCGCTTACCAGGAACGTGCGCTGGAGATTGGCAAGGTGATCCATGAGGTGATCGCCCGTGATGACAGGATTGAGTATCTCGATACCATCTTCATCGAGGGCCATACCGACAATCGACCCTTCCCGGGGTTTATGGGCAAAGGCAACTGGGGGCTCTCAACCTTCCGCGCCATCTCTTTGTGGCAGTTCTGGGGCGCTGCCCTGCCGGGTGATGAGCAACTGGCCAGCCTGAACAACAAGGATGGCAAGCCGCTGTTCTCGGTCAGTGGTTACGGTGAAACCCGGCCGGTGGTGGTAGACCAGCGGGCGGAAGAAGACTTCAAGCGCAACCGTCGTATCGACATCCGCTTCACCATTCGCCGCCCGGACAGCGCTCAGTACGAGCAGGTACGTGAGCGTCTGGAAGAGGTGCAGCCGTGAGGTTGCCCCCGGTGCATATGCCCGTGGTCGAGTGGCCTGCCAAGACAATCGAAGGCTGGCAGATTCTGATCGAAAAGGGGGCCAGGATGGCGGCAGCGACAGGGCAGGGTGATGCGTTCGAGGCAATACTGGCGCGTTTGCGCGATATGGCCAGCACCGGGCGTTTTGACGGCTTGCCGGCGTTGCTCAAACGCCGGCTTACCGCGAGAGCGCTGACCTGGTTGTGGTTGAACGACGAGGTTATCGGTAGGCGCCTGTTCAGTGTCCGCTTGCTCACTGTGCTGGTGGAGGCGCAGCAGCCGAGGCTGACGCGCATTACTCTGCAGCAACTGGCGCAGTTCTACTTCCGTCGCTTCGACAAGCTGGACGAGCACGAGGGGCTGCGTGAGAAGCTTGAGCAGGTTTTGCTGCAGCAACTGCAATTGTTGCCTGAACCCAGAATCAGCGGGCCGCAAGCCGATCCGCTGTTAACCCTCAAGCGTGATGGACATTGGTTGTTGCCGCTTGACGGCCCGGTACAACTGGTCGAGCAGGTTCGCGACAGCGGCCATGAGCTGAGTGCAACCTTTGAGGCTCTGGGTCTTCAGGGCTTTGACGATGGGCGCTATGGCGATATCTGCCGGGCGCACTTCTACCTGGAGACCCTGCGAGGGCTTTCGCCCGGTGAGTATGACCCGGTGCTGGACGAACTGCAGAAACCCTCTGTGGCCAAGGCGCCCTACGAGGGCGAGCGGCGAATCGGCCATATCGCGCTGGAGATTTTGATCGACCGCGTCGGGCAGGAACCGGGCGATGCCTGGTTGAACTTCATCCTTAATCTGGCGGGGGATCCGCGGATTGCCCGCAATTCGCCCAATTACCGTGAGTGGTGGCAGTTCCTCGGTGAGGAGCGGGTGCAGAAGGTTCGGGGCTGGTTGGTCAAGGAGGATTTGCGACTATTCCTGAGTGCAGTTGAGGAATACGGGATTGAAACTCAGAATTTAGAATTGCAGCGTATGTTTCCTGCTCGTAAAAGATTTATTGAAGGGTTGTTTGAGCAGAAGCTTATTGTTAATGCGCGTTTGATGTTGGGTAATAAGGCGCAGGATACCGTCAGGAAAATTCTTGGGTCTGAGGTAAAAACAAGCTTTGCTCGAATGGAAGGGCGGATGCACGATAAAGCCGTTATTTATATGGATTGCGGTGCATTTCACCTTGTTCAAGGCTCTCATAGTTTTAAGATATGGGTTTACCTTGCTCTGCCGAGTGAGTTGTTGAGGTCTTTTGATAAAAATGTATTTAGTGATGCCGATCTTACTAAGGTTGTTCCGTTGGAGTATGAGCGTAGTTATCCTGGTCTGCCTTATGTCTCATACTCACATCATCCTATGGTATGGCAGAACAAGGTTTTCACTTTCTTGGCGGAAAACGGTATTTCTCTCGATCTCGAAAGATTGCTAAGTCGTTCTGATTATCAAGCATATCTACGGCGTTATGGCATGCCTGTAGTTAACTCTACTCGCACCGTAGTACCGAAGTCCAAGTTAGCAGAAGCTCCGGATTTTCTACTAAGTGAGCCACGGGGCTCAGCTACTGGTCAGGCAATTCAAACGATGTCAGAGCCTCAGGGGCCTTCGCCTGTCTCACAGGCAACGAGAGATTCCAGATCTACTCCTGCACAAGATCCAGTGGCTCCACGTGCTGTAACTTCTGCTCCATCTTCTTCGGTAGGGCAAGGTACTCAACAGCATGATCCCGTAGTGTCGCGCTCTGTAAGTTCTGGAGAAGTGAATGCTGCTGCTGCTGCTGCTGCGGCTCCTCAGATGGTGGTAAACGAAGGGCTGCTGGCAGGGTTGAAACCCTCGGCTCTGAAAATACTGCGCTACTTCGTGGACAACCCGGGCGATAAAGTCCGCTATGCCGCGAATGTTTTCGATGTCGACACGCGAGAAATCAATCAGATCTTGTATGGCCCATTGAAGGACATGTGCGTGCGTGATGAGCAGTACGGCTGGACGGTGAATGAGGCAGCACGTCTCGCGCTTGAGGCGTTGGATGAACAGGAAGGGGCCGAATAGATGGGGTTGATGGATATTTTCCGCTCGCTCATCGGTGAGCGGGATGGCGCGCTGAGTACTCAGCAGGGCTTTCAGTCGCAACCGGACTCCAATGGCTTGAACTTCTTCATGCCCATGCCGGCCTTCCAGGCGTTGCAAAATGGGCAGGGTAGTGCGCTGGCAAAAGTACAGTTGATCGTGTTCAACATGCTGACTGAGCAGGGCATTGCTGAAACCACCGCTAACGGTTTCCACATCGGTGCCGAAGATGTTTCGGGGATGGACCTTGAGCAGGCGGAAATCCTGCGCTTGCCAAGGCGCTTGCCGGGGCGCTTTCTGACCTCGATCAGTGGACGCACAGGCAACAGTGGTTTTCGTGTGGCGATCACCTTGGAAATGCCGGATGGCGCTGCCAGCTTCACACGCAAAGGCCCTTATTTGTTCCTGACCAGCAGTGAGTGCTACTGGCTGACGCCGGCTGAAATGATGGGTTTGCAGGCCTGGGAGCGGCATGAGGCGCTGCTGCCGGAGCAGCGTGGTGAGGCGGCCAATCTGCGTTTGATGGCTGAACTGCAGACCGCCGCACGCAGCGGTATGCGCATTGACCTGAGCCACTTCGAGCGGCTGGATGTGGTGGTGCCGGAGAACATCGGGGTTATCGCCACGCGTTTGCCAGATGGCAGCCTTCAGCTCTGCCCTAGCCTGGGGGATGGCTCCACTGCTGATCAGTTGGAGAAACGCTGGTCGCAGTTGGACATGACGGCCGATGGCGGCGTGCTGCGGATTGACAATCGTGTGCTGTTGCTGGATCAGGCGAGGATGGAGGGTATCCGCAATGTGCTGGCGAACAAGCGTATTCCGGCTAACCAGGTAAACGAGTTTATTGCGACGCCCACGGCGTTTCTCGATGCTGCGCTGGTCAATCTGGAGGTGGGATTCTCCGCCCGGGTTGCGGGCATCGGCAAGCTTCAGCACATGGACTTCGGCGCGCTGGATGCAACTAAGAATGACTGGTTTGCACTGGACAAACGCCCGGCACCTGCCGCTATTCTGGGCAAGCTGATTCAGTCTCCCGAGGATTTGCAGCGCTTCGAAGGGGTACTGCAGGCGGCTAATGAACAGGGCGCGACGAGTGTGGCGTTTGCTGGCGAGGTGATCGATATCTCCGATGCCCCGGCCGTTCAGCAGGAGCTGGCCAAGGCTCGCCAGAACATGCACCCGGTCAGCGATAGCGAATCGCGTGACGAGGAGTACGAGCCCCCGGAAGGCAAGGAAAAGGTCGGGGTCATTCTCAAGGATGCCGACGAGATAAACTCTGCACTGTTGCACAAGGCGGCGGCTGCAACGCCGTTGACTGTGCCCGACTGGTCGGTTTATGCCCGGCAGCCGTTCCCTCATCAGCGTGAGGGGATCGAGTGGATGTTGAAACTGATGGGCGCTGCGTTGCAGGATGAAGCGGATGACCTGTATCGCCTGCAGGGTGGTCTGTTGGCTGATGACATGGGCCTCGGCAAGACCTACATGTCGCTGGTTACCGTCGGGGAATATCTGGCCAGTCAGCGCGCGGCTGACAAGCCACAGAAACCAGTTCTGGTGGTGGCGCCGCTGAGCCTGCTGGAAAACTGGGAGGATGAAGTCGGCAAGACTTTCGCCGGCATTCCGTTCCGCGATGTGGTGGTGCTGCAGTCGGGGCGGAGTCTGCGCGACTATCGCGTCAACGGTGCTGAGCGCGAATCGGTGCAGTTGGCGTCTATGATCGATGACAGCAGTGGCATGGTGGATGAGCAGAGCATTCGCTATGCGCTGCATGTAGGGCCGGAAGCTGGTGTGCATCGTCTGGATATGGATCGCCGCTTGGTACTGACGACCTACCAGACCCTGCGCGATTATCAGTTCTCTCTGTGCCGTATCGACTGGGGCGTGGTCATCTTCGACGAGGCGCAGAACATCAAGAACCCCAATGCGCTACAGACTATTGCGGCCAAAGGGCTCAAGGCGGATTTCAAACTGCTGGCAACCGGCACGCCGGTAGAAAACAGCCTGGGCGATTTCTGGTGCCTGATGCATACGGTGCAGCCCGGTTTGCTGGGGGGCTGGGAAAACTTCCGCGATACCTGGATCAAGCCGATCCTGGCGGCCAGCGATGACGAGCGAGATGAGGTCCGGACGCATTTAGGCGAGCAGCTGCGGCGTGCGGTTGGCATATTCATGCTGCGGCGGGTGAAAGAGGATCAGCTCAAGGGCCTGCCAACCAAGACCATTCTCAGTGGTGTCGAGCAAGCTGATCATGGCCTGCAACGGCATGCGACGCAGTTGGGTGTTGTGATGAAAGGCATCCAGTTGCAGATCTACGATGAAGTCCTCAACAGCTACCGGGCGCGACGTGCGAGTGCTGAGGATATGCGGGGCACCGCACTGGCGGCATTGACTCAGCTGCGCTCGATTTCCCTGCACCCACGCCTGGAGAATGAGCCGGCGCTGTACAGCGAGGACGGCAAGCAAGCGCGGCAACTGATGATGGAGTCCGGCAAGCTGGCGGTGATGCTGCAGTTGCTTGATGAGATCCGTAGCAAGGGTGAAAAGGTCATTTTATTCATGATGACCAAGCGTCTGCAGCGAGTCCTCAAGCTCTGGCTGGACCAGATCTATGGCTTGAATCTATCTGTGATCAATGGCGATACCAAAGCGGTCGCGACACGTGCGGAAGACATGACGCGCAAGCGGCTGATTGCCGAATTTGAAGCCCACAGCGGTTTCAATGTGCTGATCATGTCGCCAGTCGCTGCGGGGGTCGGTCTGACCGTGATCGGGGCCAATCATGTGGTGCATCTGGAGCGCCACTGGAACCCGGCCAAAGAGGCACAGGCATCTGACCGGGTTTACCGGATCGGCCAGACCAAACCGGTATTCATTCACCTGCCTGCTGTCACTCATCCCCAGTTTGATTCATTCGATGTGCACCTTGACCGTTTGTTGCGCGGAAAACTGATGCTCAAGGATGCCGTTGTGACGCCGGAGTCGGTCAGTGAAGGTGAGATGATTCAGTCGATGGGCCTTTAAAGAATCTGTACGGGCGAGGTGAAAGGGGGGATAGATTTATTGATGGACTGCCTACCCTCGATTCGAGCGTCAGATCAGCAATCCTCGGCCGCTCCCTAATCGTTTCCAGATCAATAGGGCGGTGAGTCGATAGTAATACCGGGTGGCGTCGGAATGGTCTTTCAGGTGCTGAGTGAGAAACCAGCGCACATGCTTGAGCTGCCAGGTCCAGGGATTATCGCGTTGCCATCGCTGTTGAATGGCTGCTTGCATGACTCGTGCTTGGCGTAGGTGACGTTGCTGCGTGGCCTTTGAGCCGGTCAGTACGCCGCTCAGGAACAGCGTCATATCGAAGGGTTTGCTCATGTTCTTCCGCCAATGTAGGCCGATACCACATCGATCCGGTTATGCCCAAGCTCAAGGCTGATCTGTTGGCGCGCCAGTTGATCAAGGCCGCGGTCAATGCGATAGCAGTGGCCGCCATTGACCGGTGCGGCGTGGCCCGTGAGCTGCTCGTACCGTTCGCAGGCGTAGGCTGCGCGCAGTTCATGAAAACCCTTCAGCCCGTGTGCATGCAGCGTTTTGCGGGCGGAGAGCACTGTTTGGTGCAGAAATATGGCGTAGCTTTCGTCTCGGGCCAGCAAGTTGCGGCTGCCGGTTGGCGATGCCTGACGAACCAACTGTAGGGCCGCTTTCACCGCTTCATTGGCCACCACCCATCGCGGCGCTGATGAGCCTGAACGGCCTCCTTTGGTGCCGTCTTGGATGTTGATGCGGCCTAAGCGTTCGGCTTCGCGGTGTAAGCGTGGCAGGTCAGCCAGGATCGCTTCGCGCAGGCGCATGCCGGTTGCTCGAGCTAAAAGGACTATGGCGGCCACCCGATCGTGTTGCTGTTCTCCAAGCACCTCAGCCAGTCGCCGCACCTGTTGGTGATCTTGGCCATCCGGCGCGCGAGTGCGTACGCTCGAGCGCTGCTGTCCCAACGCCTGACTCGGGCTGGCGATCCTCACATCCTGATCACCGCGCAGCGCAGCAAGGGTGCGGTTAACGCTGCTCAGGCGGTTTTGCGCGGTGGCGATACACAGCTCGCCTTGCTGGATCTGCTGGTGCAGATATGCGACGTAATCCTCCAGCGTATGTCGATCAATCTGGCGCGCATCGTTGTAACCGGGGCCGTTCTCTGACCGGCACCAGCGCACGAAGGCTTGCCAGCGATCGCTGTGTGCTTTCACGGTGGCGAAGTGGCCGCCTGCGAACATATCCTCGAGTGCCTGCCGCCCGGCATAGCTCAGTTGGCGACCATAGCCAAAGTTGCGACCGTCACGCCGACCGACCAGTGCCATTATCTTCACCTTGATCGTTGGTTTGTAGGTGCAGCAGCAGGGCTTTCCAGTGGGGACCGATGCAGTCCAACTGTCCCCAGTGTGCTGGGCGGACGAGAAGGGCGTTTTCGCTGTGTTGCAGCAGAGCCCCTTCTTCTTGCAACTGTTCGATAAGCCGAGCGAGGTCGATTGACTCAGATGTTGGAGCGGCGACAGCGGCGACACTGGCGAAAACCCCCGCCGCATCTGGATTGGCACGTGGCGACAAAGTGGTGGCAGTGGCGGCGACACTCCGTAACTCGGTCGGCGAGCAATGTTGCGCCCGATAGCGGCGCACGGCGTCATTGAGTCGGAACATGGCGCACCTCGAATATGTCCCCGTCATTGTTCAGCCAGTTATGGGCAACCAGTTGCAGCAATAACTCGAAGGTGTGCCGCGTGCTTTTACGGGCAAAGCGGGGGCCGTTGCGCGTGATATCGCGGAGGCGAAACGGTGGCCAGTTCTTCTTTATCAACCAGCGCAGGAGGCAATCAGCCTCTGCGCGAAGCTTATTCAGTGGTTCCTGCTCAGTCAGCCGTTGGTTCTCGGCCAGGTAGTAGTCCATCAGCGTGGAGGCGCGCTGAATGTGCATGTCTTCCAATAAAGTCGATTCCTCAACCACCGCCATCACACCCGCCATGCGTAATACGTTCGCGGCGGCTTTGCCCGCGGCAGCTTGCACGTTGACCAGCTCGCCGAATTCCCCGGACTCGCATTCAATGGTGTCGTGAATGGCAATCCAGGCCTCACGGGCGCGGGGGCTCAACTCCAGGGTTACAGGGTTGAGGCCGCCGTCTTTATGGCGTGACCAAGGCTTCTGCATCAGCGCGGCAATGCGTTGCTGGTACAGGTGCACCTTTGGATCTCGGGTCAGGTCGATGGCTTTGTACAGCCGTTGTCCAACCAGACGCTCGGGCCAACTGATCAGGCAGCGCCCCAGGATGCCCTGGTCTTTGATATCTGCGTCCTGAAGCAAGCGGTCGGCCAGGCGGGGTTGCAGCATCAAGTGCATGCTGAGACGGCGGTCATAGGCACGCAGACTTTCCCCTGCCATCGCGCGCGACCGATCAATCGGGCTGCCGTCCCACAGCGTCGACAAGTGAGTGATGGCCTTGATCATGTTGTCCTTGCTCATGGTGCTGCCGCCCAAAAACTGGCCGCCTTCATCGCTGAACAGACCCATGCTGGGCAAGCCGTGGCACAGGCTTTTGACCAGGCCCTCAATGGTCGGCTCAGCACTGAGGAGTCTCGGTTGGACGGGTTCAGGTTGGGCGTCCAGCGTTAGTTGTGCTGACTTTTTCGAGGTCGGTGACTTCGCGGTGAGGCTCATTGCAGCGCGGTGCGCCTTGAGCTGTTCGCCATAGGCGATCCACTGCTGTCTTTCCCAGTCGTGTACGGCCTGCAGCGCAATATGGTCCACCGCGCTTTTGCGATCACCCGAGCAAGCCACCGTCAGCAAGTACAGCGACAACGGATAAATTCGGCCGTCGAGGTGAACATTGGCGTGCGCCTGGCTCGCCAAAGCTGCCGTGGCCAGAACGGATTGCGCGGCCATGGCGCAGGGCACGCCGATCACATCGGCCATGCGTTTCACGGCAGGCCCCAATAGATCGCCCAGCGCCGCGACCGGGTAGGGTAGGGGCGTAATCTGCTGTTCCAACAAGGGGCGTGGTGGCCCTTGTACTTCGCGCAGTTGCATAGCCTTCCTCCATAAATTACCGACCTCTCCCTCACGTCATCCCGTCAAGAATGCTGAGTGTTATCAGGGATCAAGGCCCCTGCGACCTGTGAGGGTGTCCACTGACGCGGGACTGGCGGCTCTTTACGACCAGGAGCAAGGGCATCTCATGATCTGGCCTCCTGAGCACCGTTACCGGTGGGCGGGTGGAGGCTGCACTGGCTGACGAGACCAGCGCCGCGAGATCCTGAGCCACAAGCAAGCAGCAATGCGATGACCGGGACATGCCTGACTGTCAGTCAGGTGCAGTCCATTCCTTGGGCTGCGGCACCATCATCTACAGCGCTGTTGCTGGTGACATCGGCGTTTGTCACGCCGATTGTCACGAGGGGAATTGCCGCAAAGCCCTGTGCGATGAGGGCTGCAGCAGTGGTAGGAGCACCCGTCTCTTTTCTGGAAAAAGAGACGGGCGAACGGTTGGCGCAAAACGTTGGCCGAGCAGGTTCGTTGCTGCAGTGCTAAATGGTTAGCGGGCAGCCGCACTAGGCTGATTGTTTAGAGGGCGTCCATCATTCTGGCGAATGACCGTGCGAGCCTCCGGGCGCGAATCGCACTTTGGGATGAACCACCGGGTTAGCGGCATGACCTTGAAGGCTCTGGTCATCTGGGGTGCTGCCTAAGGCAGCGCTTTGAATCTTCGTTCTATCGGTCACCGCGGCACGGGTCAATTGGTGAAGGGCACATGGAAATGCGCCAGATTCCACCTCTGGCGTGCTTTGGAAGTCGGTGGGTGTCAGTGGCAAAGTGGCCGTTTGTCGCTTTTCTGGTGTTAGCCCGTGAGCATGGGGATGCGAAGCCTCCCCATGCTCACGGGCTTAGCCGGAGAAACCAAAATCGAGGCGAGTTGGCGACTGTCGCCATCCGCTCAGACGGCAAGGATGTAGATGGCACGTGGTCTGTCGCCAGTGTCGCCGTTGTCGCCGCCCTATCGGATGGGTATCACGTTCCGATCCCTGGCCACATTCATCGCGCTGGCTGAGAGATTGCCCGTCGACGCCTTCAGAATGTACTCGCTCCACCAAGCCATCATCGGCCGCCGTCGCTCGATGTAGTCGGCTCGATTGTAGGCACTGCGCACCTCATCCTTGTCGACGTGCGCCAACGCCACTTCGATGAGCTCCGGGTCCCACCCATGTTCATTCAATATGGTGCTGGCCATCGAGCGCATGCCGTGGCTGACCAAGCGGTCCTGGAAGCCCATGCGTTTCAATGCCATGTTGGCGGTCTGGCTATTGGCATGAGTACGAGGGTTTCGGTCTGCCGGGAAGACGTATTCCCGATGACCACTGTGGGACTTCAGTATCTCCAGCAATGACATGGCTTGATCGCTCAACGGGATGCTGTGCGGGCGGCGCTTCTTCATCCGCTCCGGTGGGATAGTCCAGACTCGCCTTTCAAAGTCGATGTCTACCCAGCGAGTAGTTGCCGCCTCGGCGGGGCGAGTCATCGTGTGCAACTGCCACTCGATCAGGCAGCGGGTCGTGCGCTTGATACTGGCATTCGCTATTTCCAGCATGAGCTCAGGAAGCTCCTCGGGTGGTAGCGCCGCCATATTTTCTTTCTTCGGTTTCTTGAATACCGCCCGAATCCCGCTGAGCGGGTTCGCGAAAATCATTCCCGAATTGACCCCGTAGGTCATGATCTCGTTGAGGCGCTGGCTAAGCCGCTTCACCGTTTCCAAGCTGCCTTTGGCTTCGATAGGGCGAAGGATCTTTATCACCATCGGTGCACTGACTTCCGAGATCGGAGTCGATTTCAAGCTCGGAAAAACGTGCAGCGCGAGTGAGCGCCAGATGTCCTCGGCATAGGCCGGCGTGACCGAGTCCTTTTTCAGCTCGAACCAGGCGCTAGCTACTTTCTCGAACGTATGTTCCGTCTCGGCCCGTTTGGCCTGCGCGAGATCATTGCGTTGAGCTTTGGGATCGATCCCCTGCGCAAGTACTTCCCTAGCCTCAACCGCTTTCCGCCGAGCTTGTGCCAGAGAGACCTCAGGGTAGGAGCCGAGCGCCATGTTGATTCGATTTTTGGTGACCGGATGCCTGTAGTTGAAATTCCACTGCATCGAGCGGTTAACCCGGACGCGAAGCTGCAGGCCGTCGCCATCTGTGAGGACGTAGTCCTTGTCTTTGGGCTTGACCGCCTTGAGCTGGCGGTCGGAGAGGCGAGCTGTTTGAGCGCACATGGGAGAAGCTCCATGACACCTTTTGGTATTCCCAAGATTAGCCCCAGGTAGGCTGGAATACCACCGGGAATACCGGGATGGCTGGAACTCAAAAAACCGTTATGGCCCTTAAAAGAGCAGTAAACCCTTGATTTAACTGACTTCCAGGCACAAAAAAAGACGTCCGTGGACGTCTTTGATTGATTATTTGGTGGAGCCGGGGGGATTTGAACCCCCGTCCGCCAGTACTCCGCTGTCGGTACTACATGCTTAGCCGTGTCTATTGAGTTAATCCGCAGCCGCCCGACGGGCAGGGTGCTTTGGACGAGTTGGGTAAGTTTTAGTCGCTTTGCCCCCAACGTGCTACACGACGATCCTGTTCTGTATGACAATCACTTCGGGTTTACAGGCATCCCCTGGTGATTGCTGGAGCCGAAGCTACCAGGAGAGCGGGCTCAGCTGCTTACGCAGCGAGAGCGTAGCCCTCGTAGTTTTCGTCATTGGCAACTATAGAAAGTTGCAACAGTGGATTTACGAGTTCTGTTACCAACTCGGCATGCACCTAGAGTTTCGCTACCGGCGTCGAATCCTAATCGGCCCCACACTAGCTCTAAGCTAACGCACCTTACGGCACGTGAACCGGAGTATACGGCATTGCGCGGGCGGCGTCGACAGCTGAGCGCTCACCCGCGCGATGCATCAGGCGCCGCCGCTGCTCGAGCCGCTACCTTTGTTGGTGTTTTGCAGCGTGGTCAGGGCTTTTTGAGTGATTGCAATGCACTCCTTGTCATTGCCTTTTGCCTGGGCAGCTTTGGCCTTGGTCACTTCATCATCGATTTGCGTTTTGAGGCCTTCCGAGGTGGCTCCGGCGGTGGCCATGGTGTCGTTGATTTCCTGCAGGTTCAGGGCGCACAGGTCTTTTTCGGCAGCGAAGGCCGGCGAAGCGAGCAGGGTAGCGGCCGCGAACAGGGCCGAAAGCGCGGTACCTTTCATGGGAGTCTCCTCTGTGGCCTCTGGTAGGTGGGCCTGTAAAAGTGGACTGTGCCGCTTGGCTGACAGTTCCGTTTTGATGGTGGCGGGATGGCATGAGGGTTTGTGGCGGGATGTTGCTGGAGAGCAGAGTGGGAAGGGGCCGCTTTGCGGCCCATCGCGGCCGGTCCGGCGCCCCGGCGAGGCCGCTCCCACAGGGGAAAAAGGGGGGGCGGCCTCGCCGGGGGTTAGGCTACTGGGCAGGCGGTGGGACGGGTGCCGTCTACGACTTCGTTGTAGGGCGCCTGGTCGCGGTCGCGCAGGCCATAGTCGCGGATGACCGAGGTGACGCGCACGCGGTAGTCGTCGAAGATCTTGTCGCGGCCGGCGCGTTGGGCGGAGAGGTGGGCGGTGACGTTGCGCCATTGCACCACGGCTTCTTCGTCGCGCCAGGTGGTCACCGACATCACTTTCTTGGGGTTGAGGGTGCTCTGGAAGCACTCTACCGAGATGAACCCTTCCATGGGCTTGAGCAGAGGGGTGAGCTTGTTGACCAGGTCAACGTAGGTTTCGCCCTGGCCGGGCAGTGCTTGCAACTCGAACAATACGACGATCATGGGGCGTGCCTCATCCTTGATGACTTTGTTGTTTTCATGCGGTGGTGGTGCAGCGGGTTACTTCAGGTTGGCGAGCCAGGCGCGCATCACGCGGGCGGCGGCCTGGGTCAGGCGCTCGCCGAGTTCGGCGGCAGCCGAGCGCAGGGCGATGGGGTCCAGGCCGGTCTGGCCGACTTCGTTGGCGTGGCCTACCAGCCACTGCTCGATGCGGGCGGGGTCGGCTTCCAGGTGGCATTGCAGGCCCAGGATGCGGTTGTCCACGGCAAAGGCCTGGTGCGCGCAGATGTCGGTCTTGGCCAGCAGCACGGCGCCCTGGGGGATGTCGAACTGGTCGCCATGCCAGTGCAGCACGGGTACGTCGCCCAGTTCGGCAAGCGGCGATTGCTGGCCTTCGGCGGTGAGGGTAAGCGGCGAGAAGCCGATTTCCTTGACGCCCATGGGGTAGACCTTGGCGTTCATGGCGCGGGCGATCAGTTGTGCACCCAGGCAGATGCCCAGCATGGGCTTGCCGGACTCAATGCGTTGGCGCACCAGCTCGAGCTCGGCCTTGAGGAAGGGGTAGGGCTTTTCGTCGTAGGCGCCAATGGGGCCGCCCAGCACGATCAGCAGGTCAGCTTGCATCACCTGTTCGACCTGGAGGGTTTGGACGGTGGGGTCGATGTAGGTGAGACTGTAGCCGGCCTCACTCAGAACGGGGGCCAGGGTGCCGACGTCTTCGAAGTGGATGTGGCGCAGTGCGATGGCTGTTTTCATGTGCAAACCCGATGATGAAAGAAGTGAGGGCGCGGTTTACGCCGTAGGGTTGAGGTCGACCTTGATCGTACCGGCCTTGGGGAAGGTGCTGCAGGCCAGGGCATGGCCGTCGCGCTTGTCCTGGTCAGTCAGGCAGAAGTCGGGTTCGACGGTGTACTCGCCTTCCGAGACTTTCAGTCGGCAGTGGCCGCAGATGCCGGCGCGGCACAGGCTGCGTACGGCGATGCCGCTGGTTTCCAGCATCTCCAGCAGGCTCTTGCCCGCGGCGGGCTCCAGCACCTGGTCGTTATGCTGAAGGTGCAGGCGCAACGGGCTTTCGGCCTGGGCATCGTCTGGCGTGGCCGGGGCAGAGGCCGCTGGTGGGGTGAAGGATTCGATCAGCAAGGGGCAGGTGGGGAACAACGCCAGCAGGTGCTCGCGCATGCCCTGGGCGAAGCCGTGGCTGCCACAGATCACCACGCTGTCCGGGTTGCCCAGCGCTTGCAGGTTCTGGGCTTGCGGGCGGCCGGCCTTGAAGTGGCCTTTGCCGTGCACCGCTTCGCGGGTGACGAACACCTGTAGGTCGAACCAGGGGCAGCTCAGTTCCAGTTGCAGCAATTCGTGCAGGAACGGGATGTCGGCAATGGACGGCACGCACAGCAGCAGGCTGACCTGGGGCACGTTCAAGCCGCGCAGGGCGCGCTCGTGCAGCCCGCGCAGCAGGGCGATCGGCAGGGTGATGCCGATGCCGCCGGCCAGCAAGCCGACGTGGCGGCAGGCCTGGACCGAAGCCAGGGTGATGTCACCTGCGGCGAACTGCACGTCGAAACGCGTGCCGGGCTGGCAGGTGGCGTGCAACTGGTCCGAGACCCCGCCACGGCCTTCGCGCTTGATCGCCAGCTCGAACTGGTCGTTGCCAAGCCTGCGGGTGATGGAGTACAGCCGTTGCTGACGGGCGCCGGACAGGTCCGTTGCCTGCAACGCCACGTGCCGGCCGGGCACGAGGTCTGCCAGAAAGGCGCTGGAGGCGTTGAGTACGCGCAGGCCAAATACCTTGATCTGCGCGGTCTCGCTGCTGACATGCTCGCACACGGCTTCAAAGCCTGTCGGGGTACTCATGCGCTAGCCCTCTCGCGCAGCTGTTCGACGGCCTGTTCGGCGCTCTCCAGGCCATTGCCGGCCAGGCCGATGCGGTTGACCAGGGCTTCGAGGGAGTCGGTATAGACGCTGATCTCGTTGTTGTCGCCCACGTCGTGCAGGATCTCGTTGCCGTTGGGGAAGCCCAGCATCTCGAACACCCGCGACCAGGCGCCCATCTCGTTGTTGGCGAACATCTGCACGGTGCGCAGGATGATCGAGCGCAGGTACAGGCGTTCCTTGCGGGTCAGGCCGTTGACGATGTCGGTGGCGACGAAGCTGAACACGCTGGAGTGGCTCCACTCGTCCATGGCGTGGGTGCGGGTGACCTCGTGGCAGACCGACTGGATGGTGGTGTCTTCGGCCATGGTCTTGAGGTAGTCGGTGATCAGCGTTTCGCTGGCGCAGGCGATGCCGAAGCGGGTCAGGCGGCGTTCCCATTCGGCGGTGCAGTTGGCCAGCAGCGCTTCGCGCCAGGTCACCAGGTTGAAGGCGCTGAAGTCCAGGGGGGTAAGTTGGCGCATGTCGTAGATATAGTTGCAGGCCATGATCGACATGCGTGTATGCAGGGCTTCATCGAGCAGGGCTTGAGACATTACATCTTGCAGCAGTGCGCGGTTATGGCTGTGGGGCGGGGTCTTGATAATGTCTTCGCAGGCCGGCACCACCACATTGCATTCAATATAAATGGTCTTGAGGTTATAAATGCCCCAGGCGTAGGACATGCACTTGGACTGCAAGTCCTTGGGGGCTTCAAGCCAGGCCTGGTGGTTGCGAAACGGCAGCAGTGAATGGCTGAAGTCGTTCTTGTTGGCATCGAACGCCAGGCCCCAGTAATCGGGTTGTGGCTGGTTCACGGCAGCGCGGGTTTTCCACAGGGTTGAAAGTTTGGCGAGCATGCCTTTAACTGCATCATCGGTACCGCTATGGTTAACATCCATGTTAAAACTCCAGGCTATCGGTTGTCGTTGTTCAGTTTGATTACGCCGGCTGGCTGGCACACACAGGTGCGGGCGGCGCCCTTCAAGTTTGCGGTACAAATGTGTCGTTATTATTGCGTCAGGTCATTTAAATGAAAGTTGCAACGCAGTGACTTTGCGCTGCCGCGCCATTACCCATTCCTGCAACAATGTCAGGGCCACGGTCAGGCCCATGAAGGCGGCACTGGCCCAGAAAATCGCGTTGGGGTGGCCCTGGTCCAGCAACCAGCCGAACCCGACTGGCCCGATGGCGCCGCCGATGTTGAAACCCGTGGACACGATGCCGAAGGTCTTGCCTTCAGCCCCTTTGGTGGCGGCAGCCCGTACCAGCATGTCCCGTGACGGGGCGATCACGCCGGTCAAAAAGCCCGCTAGGCCCAGCACGGCAAGCAAGAGCGGCTCGCTCAGGCCCGCCGTGGCCACCAGCAACATCAGCATGCACGCCACCCCAAAAGCGCTGGCCGCCACCACCCCGTGACGCTGGGTGCGGTCGGCCAATGCACCGCCTGCCAGCACGCCGAATGCGCTGGCGAACAGGAAGGCGGTCAAGGCCGAGTTGGCCCAGTACAAGGCCACGCCCTGGCCCTGCATCAGGGCCGCGACGGAAAACTTTTCGATGGCGCCAGTGCTCAGGTTCAGCAGCACGAACAGCAGCGTCAGGCTGATGATCATCGGCGAGAGCAGCGCCACGCGTTGCGCCTGCACGGGCTTGGGTGCCGGGGCGGGCGGCGCGTCACTGACCTGGGCCAGTGCCGAGCCGGGTATCAATAGCAGGGCCAGTGCTGCAAAGCCCACCAGCGCTGCGGTCGCGAAGGCCATGGCCGGGCCGCTGGCCACCGCCACCCCCAGCAGCAACACCGGGGCCACCGCCGCGCCCAGAAAACCTGCAAAGGTGTGCACCGAGAACGCCTTGCCGATGTGCGCAGGGTTGATGTGTCGGGACAGCAGGGCATAGTCGGCAGGGTGGTAGACGGCATTGGCCACGCCCGCCAGCGCCATGCCCACCAGCAGGCAGGTGTAGCCGGGCAGCAGGGCAATCAACAGGAAGCTGCAACTGCCCAAGGCCAGGGCCATCAGCAGCAGGCGCCTGGCGCCATGGCGATCGACGGCAAACCCCATGGGGGCCTGCACCAGCGCGGTGACGATGTTGAACACGCTGAGGGCCAGGCCCAACGCCACATAATCCACGTTCAAAAAAGCAGGCAGCAGCGGAAAGAGCGCCGCCAGCACCATGATGTGCAGGTGGCTGACAAAGTGCGCTGCGGCGACTTGCGGCAACAGGCCGATACGTATCGTCATGGTGAAACCTGTAGGGGCATGAGCTGAGTCGGCGCAGAGCTTAATGAGGCTTTGGTCTTGTCGGGTAGTCCAATTAGTGGCAATAGGCCAGACCGCTTTGGCCCATCTTTCGCGCGTTCTGGCATGCCCAGGCCAGACGCCTGCTTGCCGGGCCAAGCCAGGTGGTCTGCAACAGCGCGGGTAATCGGTACGGTCGCAGGCGCCGCAGGCCGCTAGGGTAGTGCGGTTGTCGCCGGCGTTCAGACCAAGGAGTACACATGCCGCATTTCGCTTATAAAGAGGGCCACGCGCTGCCGGGCATCAGTGCCGCTGCGCTGCCGCAGGTGGACAGCGAGGTGTGGACCGCCATCGATGCCGAGCGGTTGCGCCAGGTGCAGTCCATCGAGCTGATCGCCGCCGAGAACGTGGTCAGCCGCGCGGTACTCGAAGCCCAAGGGTCGGTGCTGACCAACAAGTACGCCGAGGGGTACCCGGGGCGACGCTATTACGCCAGCTGCGGCAATGTGGATGTGGTCGAGGACCTGGCCACCGAGCGGGCCCGGCTGCTGTTCGATTGCAGCTATGCCAACGTGCAGCCTCACTCCGGCACCCAGGCCAACCAGGCGGTGTTCCTGGCGCTGCTGGAGCCGGAGGACAAGATCCTCGGGCTGGACCTGAAGTCGGGCGGGCACCTGTCCCACGGCGCGGCGTTCAACGTGTCCGGGCGTTGGTTCCAGGCGGTCAGCTACGGTGTGCACCCGCTGACGCACCTGGTTGACATGGACCAGGTGGCGCAGATCGCCCGCCGTGAGCGGCCACGGCTGATCATCGCCGGGGCGTCGGCCTATTCACGCACGCTGGATTTCGCCCGTTTTCGCGCCATTGCCGACGAGGTGGGGGCGTATCTGATGGCCGACATCGCCCACGTCGCCGGGCTGGTCGCAGGCGGCGCCTATCCCTCGCCAGTGCCCCATGCCCACGTCACCACGCTGAGCACCCACGCGACCCTGCGCGGCCCGCGCGGAGGGATGATCCTGTGCAACGACCAGACCCTGGCGCGCAAAATCAACGCGGCGGTGTTCCCCGGCCTGCAGGGCGCTGCACTGATGCACACGGTCGCGGCCAAGGCGGTGGCGCTGGGCGAGGCGCTGCAACCGGGTTTTGGCCCCTACGCCCATGCGGTGGTGGCCAATGCCCGGGCCTTGTGCGGGCGGCTGGCCGAAGGTGGCTTGCTGGTGGTGTCGGGCGGCACGGACTGCCACCTGGGGGTGATCGACCTGCGCCCCTGGGGCCTTGCCGGCAACGCCGCCGAGGGTGCGCTGGAGGCGGTCGGCATCACCGTGAACCGTAACGTCGTGCCCGGTGACGAGGTCAAGTCCAGCGTCACCTCGGGCATTCGCCTGGGCAGTGCGGCCTGTACCTCCCGGGGCATGGGCGAGGATGAGTTCCGCGAGATCGGGGACATGATCCTGGCCATGCTCGGGGGCGTGCGCAGCGGTGCCATGGACAGCCGCACCGAGCGCTCGATCCGCGAGGGCATCTTCGACCTGACCCGGCGTTTCAAGCTGCCTTACTGAACCCGGCGCTCAAAGCTTGAGGGCGTTGGCCAGGCGCAGCATGGCCGCTTCGATCTCGTAGGCCGTGAGCGAGGAATACCCCAGCAGCCAGCCGTGGGTCTGCGGCTCGCTCAGGTACAGGCTGCTCAGGCCCGACAGCTGCACGCCGGCCGTGGCCGCCTGGCGAATGGTCTTTTCTTCGGACCAGCCTGGCTTGAGCAGGCAGGGGATCTGCAAGCCACCTGGCGGCAGGTGGGCGGTGACCACCGGGCTCAGGTACTTGGCGATGGCGTCGTGCATCACCGCCCGGCGCCCGGCGTACAACTTGCGCATGGCACGCACGTGGGCGTTGTAGTGCCCGTCCTCCATGAAGCGCGCCAGGGTCAGCTGCAAGGTCTGCGGGGTGTGGCCATCCATCATGCTGCGGGCATAGGCGAAGGGCTTGACCAGTTCGGGCGGCAGCACGATGTAGCCCATGCGCAGGCCAGGGTAGAGGGTCTTGCTGAAGGTGCCGATGTACAGGGTGCGCTGGTAGCGGTCCAGGCCCTGCACGCAGGCGGTGGGCTGGCCGTCGTAGTGAAACTCGCTGTCGTAGTCGTCCTCGATGATCCACTTGGCTTTCTGCGCGGCCCAGTTGATCAGCTCCAGCCGGCGCTCCAGGGGCAGGGTCGCGCCGGTGGGGTACTGGTGCGAGGGGGTGACGTACACGCAATTGGCGCCGCTGCGGTCGGCGAACAGCAGGTCGGTGCGGATGCCCCGTTCGTCCACGTCGATGGGCAACACCTTGGTTTCGGCGATGGCGAACGCCTTGCGGGCGCCGTAGTAGCCGGGGTTTTCCAGCAGGATGGGTTTGCCGGCATCTACCAGCAATTGCGCGCACAGGTACAACGCCTGACGCGTACTGCTGAGCACCAGCACCTGGTCGGGGGTGCACGTGGCCCCGCGTTCGAGGTTCAGGTAGGTGGCGATGGCCTTGCGCAGGGGTTCGGCGCCTTGCGGGTCACCGTGCAGCAGGACGCTGGCGCGGTAGTCCTTGACCACTTGACGCTGCAGCCGCTCCCAGACGTCGGTGGGGAAGCTGCGGGTTTCCGGCAGGCCGGTGGCGAAGGCCTTGATCACTTGCTGGTCACGCACGCCGCCGGTCTCGAAGATCATGCGCCCGCGCTGGCTGAGTTCGGCGCCGGGCGCGACCACGCTGCGCCGCACCTCCTGGGTCCTTTGCCGGCGTGGGCCGGCCCCGCGCAATTCGGCGCCCACCGTGTCGCACACGTAGCTGCCCGCGCCGCCGCGGCGCACGATGAAACCGTCCCGGTGCAGCTGTACGTAGGCGTTTTCGACGGTATCGCGGGCGCAGCCCAGAGACTTGGACAGCGCACGGGTGGAGGGCAGTTTCAGGCTCGGGCCCAGCGCGCCATCCAGGATCAACGCACGCAAGGCACGCTGGATGCGCTGGTGCAGGTCCAGCAGCTGAAACTCGGCGTCGTTGAGCCGAATCTTCAGGGTGTCCAGCGCGAAGGTCTTCGCCATGTGGTCTGCTCTCCATCCATGAACTGGCAGGTAAGGGCAGGCCAGTTTATCCGTAGACTCCGGCCTTCGCCACCCAGGCCTGGCCTGGTATTCACCGCGTCGGCGCGTTCACGCACAGGAGCCCACCCACCATGGCACGGTCACACAATTTCAGCGCAGGCCCCACCGCAGTCCCTCTGGAAGTGCTCAACCAGGCGTACGACGAGTTTCACGATTTTGCCGGCACGGGCATGTCCATCATGGAGATGAGCCACCGCTCGCCCATCTTCCGCGCCATTGCCGAGCAGACCGAGGCCGACCTGCGCGAGCTGCTGGAGGTGCCGGCGCACTACCGCGTGCTGTTCGTGCAGGGCGGCGCTTCGTTGCAGTTCGCCCAGGTGCCCATGAACCTGGCCGGGGACAACGGCAGCGTGGACTACCTGCACACCGGGTTGTGGTCGGGCAAGGCGATCGAGGCGGCGCGCCAGTATGGCGAGGTGCGCGTGGTCGCCAGTGCCCAGGGCACCGGCTTTGACCGGGTGCCGGCGGTCGCGCACTGGCAGCTGAACCCCAAGGCGGCCTACCTGCACTACACCGAGAACGAAACCGTGCACGGCGTGCAGTTCACCGAAGCGCCCGCCAGCGAGGCGCCGCTGGTGTGCGATGCCTGTTCGAGCCTGCTGTCCAAGCCCATCGACATCGCACGCCATGGTCTGGTGTATGCCGCCGCCCAGAAGAACATGGGCGTGGCCGGGCTGACGGTGGTCATCATGGACCCGGCGCTGCTGGATCGCTGCCATGGGTTCACCCCGGACATCCTCAACTACGCGCGCATCAGCGATGCCCAGTCGATGCTCAATACGCCCGCCACCTTCCCCTGGTACCTGACCGGCCTGACGTTGCAGTGGATCAAGCGCAGCGGGGGCTTGCAGGTGCTGCACCAGCGCAACCAGACCAAAGCCAGCCTGCTGTACGAAACCCTCGACGGCAGCGACGGCTTCTACCGCAACCCGGTGCAGCCGGCCTATCGCTCGATCAACAACGTGCCGTTCCGGCTGGCCGATGAAGCACTTCAAGCGGTCTTCCTGCGCGAGGCCGAGGCGGCCGGGCTGCATGGCCTGAAGGGCCACGCCAGCGTCGGCGGCATTCGCGCCAGCCTGTACAACGCCATCTCCGTCGAAGCGGTGGCCGCCCTGTGCGAGTTCATGGGGGCGTTCGCCCGCAGGTACGGTTGAGCGCACTGAAAGTGGTCTGGTCCGCCCCGGTGAAGCGTCGGGGTAAAACCAGCCAATCTGCGGCTATAAATGACTGCCTACCGCAGCCGGATACAGCGTCTAGCAAGGAGCCAAGACCTATGTCATCTACTCGTACCCCCTCGCCCCTGCGCCTGCAGGACCTGCTGCACCCGGTGGTGGCCGGGCTCATTTCGGTGATCGTCAACTATGGCGGCACTTTCATTCTGGTGTTCCAGGCTGCCAAGGTTGCAGGGCTCAGCCCCGAGCTGACCGCCTCGTGGGTGTGGTCGGTGTCCATCGGCGTGGGCGTGACCGGGCTGCTGCTCAGCTGGGTCAGCCGCGAGCCGATCATCACGGCCTGGTCCACGCCGGCGGCGGCGTTCCTGATCGTGGCCCTGGCCACCACGCCCTACGCCGAGGCGGTGGGGGCGTACATGGTGTCGGCGGTGGCCTTCGTGCTGTTGGGCGTCTCGGGTTACTTCGAAAAGGCCGTGCGCCTGATTCCGCCCGGGGTGGCCGCGGGCCTGCTGGCCGGCATCCTGTTGCAGTTCGGTATCGGCGCTTTCGCCAGCATGAGCGTCGACCCGTTGCTGGTCGGGCTGCTGATCGGGGCGTACATCGTGTTCAAGCGCCTGAGCGCTCGCTATGCCGTGGTGGGCATCCTGGTGCTGGGGCTGGTGTACCTGGTGATGCAGGGCCGGGTCGATTTCGCTGGGCTGTCCCTGGCATTCGCCACGCCGGTATTCACCCGCCCCGAGTTCTCGCTCAACGCACTGCTGAGCGTGGCGCTGCCGCTGTTTCTGATCACCCTGACCGGCCAGTACATGCCCGGCATGCTGGTGTTGCGCAACGACGGGTTCCGCACCAGTGCCAATCCGATCCTCGGCATCACCGGGCTGGGCTCGCTGTTGATGGCGCCGTTCGGCTCCCACGCCTTCAACATCGCCGCCATCACCGCCGCCATCTGCACCGGCAAGGAAGCGTCCGAAGACCCGTCCAAGCGCTGGGTGGCCGGTGTGGCCGCCGGCATCTTCTACATCCTGGTGGGCATTTTCGGCGTGACGCTGGCGGCGGTGTTCATGGCCTTTCCGGCCACCTTCATCACCACCCTGGCGGGGCTGGCCCTGCTGGGCACCATCGGCGGCAGCCTGGCCAACGCCATGCTCGATGCAAAAGCGCGCGAGGCGTCGTTGATCACCTTCCTGGCCTGTGCGGCCAACATCACCCTGCTGGGCATCGGCGGTGCGTTCTGGGGGCTGGTGATCGGCCTTGTGGCCTACGCCGTGCTCAACGGTCGCCTGCCACGCCGGGCCAAGGCCGCCCAGGCAGAACCGGCCGCAGTGCCCACCAAAGGAGCGACGAATTGATGACCGAGTACGCCGAAGACCTCACCACCCTGCATGCGCGCCATGGCCGCTATCCGCAGGCCAACACCGTCGAGGATTTTCGCCGCAACCTGGCCGCCGTGCATGAGCGCATCGCCCGGGCCTGCGAGCGGGTCGGGCGAGACCCGGCCGAAGTGCGCCTGCTGCCGGTCAGCAAGACCTTCGACGAAGCCCACCTGCGCCTGGCCTATGCCGCCGGTTGCCGCCTGCTGGGCGAGAACAAGGTGCAGGAGGCCCAGCGCAAGTGGGAAGCCATGGCCGACCTGCAGGACTTGCAGTGGTCGGTGATCGGCCACTTGCAGACCAACAAGGCCAAGCAGGTGGCGCGTTTTGCCAGTGAGTTCCAGGCGCTGGATAGCCTGCGCGTGGCCGAGGTGCTGGACCGCCGGCTGCGCATCGAAGGGCGGCAGATGGATGTGTTCGTCCAGGTCAACACCTCGGGCGAGGCCAGCAAGTACGGGCTGGTGCCCGATGACGTGGCGGCGTTTCTACAGGCGCTGCCCGCGTTCCCGGCGCTGCGTGTGCGCGGCCTGATGACCCTGGCGCTGTTTTCGGCCGACGCCGCGCGGGTACGCCCGTGCTTCGTGTTGCTGCGTGAGCTGCGCGACCAACTGCGCGCCACTGCGCCTGAAGGGGTGTCGTTGCAGGAGCTGTCGATGGGCATGTCGGGTGATTTCGAAGTGGCCATCGAGGAGGGCGCCACGGTGGTGCGCGTCGGCCAGGCGATCTTCGGCGCCCGCGCCATGCCCGATGCCTACTACTGGCCCACCGCCGATGCCGCGCCGCACCCGGACGCTACTCCGTCGCTGGCCACCAGCCATTGACCACTCTGTACAGGAAACCTGCAATGTCTGCTGCTCCCGCTTACCTCATGCACACCTCAGCCCGCCAACCAGTTGCGTTCAGCCGGGGCCAGGGCGCCTTGTTGTGGGATTCGCACGGGGTCGAGTACCTCGATGCCATCGCCGGGGTGGCCGTGACCAGCCTGGGGCACGCCAACCCCGAGATCGCCTCGGCCCTGGCCGAACAGGCCGACGTGCTGCTGCACACCACCAACATGTTTCGTATCCCATGGCAGGAACAGCTAGGCGAGCGCCTGTGCCGGCTCTCGGGCATGGAGCGGGCGTTCTTCTGCAACTCTGGCGCCGAGGCCAACGAGGCCGCGCTCAAGCTGGCGCGCTTGCACGCCACGGCCCGCAACGTCGCCCAACCCCAGGTGCTGGTGATGGAAAACAGCTTCCATGGGCGTACCCTGGCAACCCTGGCCGCCACCGGCAACCCGGCCGTTCACCGCGGTTTCGAGCCGCTGATGCCAGGCTTCATCCGCGTGCCCTACGATGACATCGAAGCGGTGCGCCAGGTGGCGGCCAATTCGCCCAACGTGGTGGCCGTGCTGGTCGAGCCCGTGCAGGGTGAGGGCGGTGTGCATCCGGCGTCGGCGGGCTATCTGCAAGCGTTGCGCCAGCTGTGCGACGCGCACGACTGGCTAATGATGATCGACGAGGTGCAGACCGGCATGGGCCGTACCGGCACCTGGTTCGGTTTCCAGCACGCCGGCATCGAGCCCGACGTCATCACCCTGGCCAAGGCCCTGGGCAATGGCTTCCCCATCGGCGCGTGCCTGGCCCGAGGCAAGGCCGCCGAGCTGTTTTCCCCCGGCCACCATGCCTCCACCTTCGGCGGCAACCCGCTGGCCTGCCGCGTGGGCTGCACGGTGGTGGACATCATGCAGCGCGATCAGCTGCCGCAGCGCGCTGCGGTGCTGGGCCAGCGTTTGCTGGCGGCCTTGCAGCTGGCGCTGGGCGGGCACCCTGAAGTGGTGTCGGTGCGCGGTCTGGGCCTGATGGTCGGCATCGAGCTCAACCGCCCCTGCGCCGAGCTGGTGGACCGGGCCCGGGACGAGCAACACCTGCTGATCACCGTCACCCGCGGTACCACCGTGCGCCTGCTGCCACCCCTGATCTGCTCCGAGGTGCAGATCGACGACATCGCTGCACGCCTCACCCGCTTGCTGTCACCCCAAGCCTGATTCAGAACAAGGACGCTTAACCCATGTACGACTCGACGCTGACCCTCAACGCCTTCGATCCAGAGCTGCACGCCTCGATTCGCAACGAAGTGAATCGCCAGGAAGACCACATCGAGCTGATCGCCTCGGAAAACTATGCCAGCCCCTTGGTGATGCAGATCCAGAGCACGGTGCTCACCAACAAGTACGCCGAAGGCTATCCCGGCAAGCGCTACTACAGTGGTTGCGAATACGTGGACGTGGCCGAAAGCCTGGCCATCGAGCGGGTCAAGGCCCTGTTCAACTGCGACTACGCCAACGTGCAGCCCCACGCCGGCGCCCAGGCCAACGCGGCGGTGTTTTTGGCGCTGATCCAGCCAGGCGACACCGTGATGGGCATGAACCTGGCCCAGGGCGGGCACCTGACCCACGGCAACCCGGCCAACTTCTCGGGCCGCCACTACAAGATCGTGCCCTACGGCCTGGACCCTGAAACGGGTTTTCTCGACTATGACGAGATGGAGCGCATCGCGCTGGAAACCCGCCCGAAGATGCTCATCGGTGGTTTCTCGGCCTACTCGCGCTACAAGGACTGGGCACGCATGCGCAGCATCGCCGACAAGGTCGGGGCGATCTTCTGGGTGGACATGGCCCACGTGGCCGGGCTGGTTGCCGCAGGCGAATACCCAGACCCGCTGCCCCACGCCCATGTGGTCACCAGCACCACCCACAAGACCCTGCGCGGCCCGCGCGGCGGCCTGATCCTGTCCAAGGGGCAGGACGAAAGTTTCTACAAGAAGCTCGACTCGGCGGTATTCCCGGGTGTCCAGGGTGGCCCACTGATGCACCAGATCGCGGCCAAGGCCGTGGCCTTCAAGGAAGCGCTGTCGCCGGCATTTCGCAGTTACCAGACCCAGGTGGTGACCAATGCCCGGGCCATGGCCAAAGTGTTGCAGGCGCGCGGGTACAAGATCGTGTCGGACGGGACCGACAACCACATGATGCTGATCGACCTGTCGGCCAAGCCCTACACGGGTAAGGAAGCCGATGCGGCCTTGAGCAGCGCCTATATCACGGCCAACAAGAACTCGGTGCCCAACGACCCGCGTTCGCCGTTCGTGACCTCGGGGCTGCGCATCGGTACACCGGCGGTGACCACGCGAGGGTTCGATGTAGAGGCGTGCGAGCAGGTGGCGGGGTGGCTGTGTGATGTGCTCGATGCCCTGGAAACCGGGCGCAGTGACGAGGTGGGGCACCATGTGCGTGAGCAGGTGGTTGCGCTGTGCCGTCGTTATCCGGTTTATGGTTGAGAGGATGGGGGCCTGGCACCGGCGGTGTCGGGGTGTTTGAGGCAGGTTTTTTGACCTGTGTGAAAGGGCTGCCTGGCAGCCCTTTTTTGTTGCTGGGTTTGCTGTGCCGTCGAGTCCGGGATGAAGACCGCCGGGGCCGCTATGCGGCCCATCGCGGCACAAGGCCGCTCCTACAGGGATTTGCTTATTCGAAAGCTACCGGGATCTACTGTGGGAGCGGCCTCGTGCCGCGATGGGCCGCATAGCGGCCCCAACTACCGCGCCCGAGTGACCCGATCCACCAGATACACCAGCCCGTGATAATCGATGCCACTGTGGGTCGACAAGCCAATTTCACAGGTGCGGCTGGTGGAGATGCCTTCACCGCAGTACTGCACCGCATTCTTCAGGCTGCGCAAGGCATGGGCATTGAGCTCAGGGGTGGTGAAGCCCTTGTCGCCGGCAAACCCGCAGCAATGAATCCCTTCAGGTATCACCACCTGCGTGCTGCACCGCCGCGCCAGGTCGATCAGCGCCTGGCTTTCGCCCAGGTGCTGCGTACTGCAGGTCACATGCACGGCGACCGGTTCATCCTGCGGAGTGAAGGTGAGCCGATCGACCAGGTGCGTACGGATGAAACGCACCGGGTCGTACAGGTCCAAACGGGTATCCCCCAGGTCCTGGACCAGGCGCAGGGTGCAGGGGCTGGTGTCGCAATAGATCGGGTCCAGGCCGCCCCGGCTGGCGTGCAGCAGTGCATTGATCAGCTCCTGGCGCTTGTGTTCAGCCTGCTCAGGGTAGCCTTTGGAGGCGAAGGGCTGGCCGCAGCACAGGCTTTCGGCATTGTCAGGGAAGACCACCTGATACCCTGCCTTCTCCAGCAGGCTGCGGGTCTTGTCGAGCAACGAGCTCTGCTCGCGATCGGCATACGCCGGGCCCATGACCTTGGACACGCAGGCAGCCAGGTAAACCACGCGAGGGCGCGGGTCGTTGCTCGCCTCACCCACGCGCACAGGGCGCACAGGCTGGGGCATGGCCGGGGTCCAGCGGGGCATGCGCCCTTTGCTGGTCTTGCTCAGGGCGGCGCTCAAGCGGTTCAGGCGCGGCGCGCCCAGCAGCTTGCGGGCGGTATTGGCGGCGGTCAGGGACAGGCGCGCGCCGCCCATGGCCGTCTTGAAGTGTTCGGCCAACCAGTCGGCGGCCTTGCCATGTTCGGCCGCCTGGGCGCGCAGCTTCTTGACCAGCTCGCCGGTGTTGATGCCCACCGGGCAGCGCTGGGCACACAGCCCCGTGGCGGCGCAGGTATCCATGCCCTGGTACTGGAAGGTGTCGCGCAGCGCGCGGGTGTCCTGGCCGTCGCGCTCCCTGGCCTGGATATCCCGCCACATGACGATGCGCTGGCGCGGGCTGAGGGTCAGCCCCTTGGACGGGCACACCGGTTCGCAGAACCCGCATTCGATGCATTTGTCGACGATCGCGTCGGCAGCCGGCAGCGGCTTGAGGTGCTTGAGGTGGATGGCCGGGTCTTCGCTGAGCACCACATCGGGGTTGAGAATGCCGTTGGGGTCGAGCAGGCGCTTGAGCTGCCACATCAGCTGGTAGGCATCCTGGCCCCATTCGAGCGCTACGAAGGGCGCCATGTTGCGGCCGGTGCCGTGCTCGGCCTTGAGCGAGCCGCCGAACTCCACGGCCACCAACTGCGCCACGTCGTCCATGAAGGCCTGGTAGCGCGCCACTTCCTCGGCGCTGTTGAAACCCTGGGTGAAGACGAAGTGCAGGTTGCCTTCCAGCGCATGGCCGAAAATGATTGCCTCGTCGTAGCGGTGCTGGTCGAACAGCTGGATCAGCCGGTTGACGCCTTCGGCCAGTTGCTCGACGGGGAAGGTGACGTCTTCGATGATGACCGTGGTGCCGGTCTGGCGCACGGCGCCCACGGCGGGGAAGGTGTCCTTGCGGATCTTCCACAACTGGTTGTACACCACCGGGTCTTCGCTGAAATCCACTTGCTGTTCCAGGGGGAACTCGGCAATCGAGGCCATCACCTGGTGCATTTGCTCGTGCAGCAGGGTCTGGCTGGCGGCGCGGGATTCGATCAACAGGGCGCAGGCGTTGGCCGACAGGCCCTTGACCCACACCGGCATGCCGGCCATGTCCTGCACCGAGCGCAGGCTGCGCCGGTCCAGCAACTCCACGGCCGATACGGGCTGGCGCTTGAGGATCGGCACGGCGCGGCAGCAGCTTTCGACACTGGGGAACACCAGCAGGGCGCTGGCCTTGTGCGGGTGGTCGGGCACGGTGTCGTAGGTCACCGCGCTGATGAAGCCCAGGGTGCCCTCGGAGCCGACCAGCAGGTGCTGCAGGATATCGAGCGGCTGGTCGAAATCCACCAGGGCATTGAGCGACAGGCCGGTGGTGTTCTTGAGCCGGTACTTGTGCCGGATGCGCTCGGCCAGGGCCGTATTGGCGCGGGTCTCCCGACCCAGGCGGGCGAGGGCGTCGAGCAAGGGGGCGTGGCTGTTCTGGAAGGCCGCGACGCTGGCCGGGTCCTCGCTGTCCAGGCAGGTGCCGTCGGCCAGCACCAGGCGCAGACCGGCCAGGGTGTGGTAGGTGTTCTGCGCCGTGCCGCAGCACATGCCGCTGGCGTTGTTGGCGACGATACCGCCAATCTTGCAGGCATTGATCGAGGCGGGGTCGGGGCCGATCTTGCGCCCGAACGGCGCCAGCCAGGCGTTGGCCTGGGCGCCGATGACACCCGGCTGCAGCCTGATCTGTTCGCCCTGGCCGCGCACCTCGCGCCCGTTCCAGTTATCGCCCAGCACGATCAGGACCGAATCGCTGATGGCCTGGCCGGACAAGCTGGTGCCGGCGGCGCGGAAGGTGATGGGCACCCGCTCGCGCTGGGCCAGCTTGATCAGCCCGACCACCTCGTCCTCGGACTCCACCCGCACCACCAGCTTGGGGATCAGGCGATAGAAGCTGGCATCGGTGCCGAAGGCCAGGGTAGAGGTCGGGTCGTCGAAGCGACGCTCGGCAGGTATCAGGCGCTCGGCATCGCGCAGAAACGCAGCAGGCAGGCTCATGCAGTCTCCTCGCGGGGCCGCGGCGTCTGGTGCGGCGCGTGCCCCGGTAATCAGGCGGTGTTTCAGGCAGGCGCTCAGGCGCCGAATTCGCGTACCAGCGAGTCGCGGGTGATCTCGCCGATGGACTTGGTGCCGGTCAGCACCATGGCCACGCGCATTTCTTTCTCGAACAGCTCCAGCAGGTTCTTCACCCCGGCCTGGCCATGAACGGCCAGGGCATACAGGAAGGCCCGGCCGATCAGCACGGTGTCGGCGCCCAGGGCGATCATGCGCACCACGTCCAGGCCGCTGCGAATGCCCGAGTCGGCCAGGATCTTCAGGTCGCCCTTCACCGCGTCGGCAATCGCCGGCAAGGCGCGGGCGCTGGACAGCACGCCGTCGAGCTGGCGGCCACCGTGGTTGGACACGACGATACCGTCGGCGCCGAACTTGACCGCATCGCGGGCATCGTCGGCATCGAGGATGCCCTTGATGATCATCGGGCCGTCCCAGAATTCGCGGATCCACTCCAGGTCGCGCCAGGAAATGGACGGGTCGAAATTGTTGGCCAGCCAGCCGATGTAGTCGGCCAGGCCCGTAGGGTTGCCCCGGTAGGTGGAGATGTTGCCCAGATCGTGCGGGCGGCCCATGACGCCCACGTCCCATGCCCACTGCGGGTGGGTCATGGCTTGCAGCATACGCCGCAGCGGGCCGTTCTTGCCGCTCATGCCCGAGTGGGCATCGCGGTAGCGGGCGCCGGGGGTGGGCATGTCGACGGTGAACACCAGGGTGCGAACGCCGGCAGCCTTGGCGCGCTCCAGGGCATTGCGCATGAACCCGCGGTCCTTGAGCACGTACAGCTGGAACCACATCGGCCGGTCGATGGCCGGGGCCACTTCTTCGATGGGGCAGACCGAAACGGTGGACATGGTGAACGGGATGCCGTGGGCAGCAGCCGCACGCGCCGCCTGCACTTCGCCACGGCGGGCGTACATGCCGGTCAGGCCGACCGGGGCCAGGGCCACAGGCATGCTCAGGGTTTCACCGAACAGCTCGGTCTGCAGGCTGAGTTCGGACATGTTCTTCAGCACGCGCTGGCGCAGGGCGATGCTGGCCAGGTCCGAAACGTTATGGCGCAGGGTGTGCTCGGCGTAGGCGCCGCCATCGGCATAGTGGAACAGGAAGGGCGGCAACTTGCGTTGGGCGGCGGCGCGGTAATCGGTAGAGGCAGAAATGATCATGGGCTCTCGCAGCTTGGCAGGTGAGTAAGGCCGGGCAATGTGGGCTGCCCGGCCCCTTTCACTTTAGTGATGAACCAGCATGCCGGTCAGCCAGTAGGCCTGCACCAAGGTGATCAGGCCGACGATGGTGGCGAAGAACAGGCTGTGCTTGACGGTGAAGCGGAACAGGTCGGACTCCTTGCCCACAAGGCCGGTGGCGGCGCACGCCACGGCGATCGACTGCGGCGAAATCATCTTGCCGGTCACGCCGCCGCTGGTGTTGGCTGCAACCAGCAGGGTGTCGTTCACGCCGATCTGGTGCGCGGTGGTGGCTTGCAACGAGCTGAACAGGGCGTTGGAGGAAGTATCCGAACCGGTCAGGAACACCCCCAGCCAGCCCAGGAACGGCGAGAAGAACGGGAACGCCGCGCCGGTGCCGGCCAGTACCAGGGCCATGGTCGAGGACATGCCGGAATAGTTGGTCACGAAGGCGAAGGCCAGCACCATGCCGATGGACAGAATGGGCCAGCGCAGCTCGAAGAGTGTTTCCTTGAAAGTGGTCAGACCAGTCTTGACGTTGATCTTGAGCACGGCCATGGAGATCAGTGCCGACAGGAAGATCGCGGTGCCCGTGGCAGAAATCGGGTCGAGCTTGAACACGGCCGGCATGGCCGTAGGTGCAGCCACGATGGGGACCGTTTTGATCACCAGTTGGTCGAGGTGCGGGATGGCGAAGTTGAACACGAAGTTGTACATCGCACCGCCCGGGGCAAACGCGGCCTTGAAGGGCTTGAGGGTCCAGATCGTCACCAGCACCGTGAGGATCAGGAACGGCGACCAGGCCTTGAAGATTTCACCCAGGCTGTAGGGGCTTGGCTGGCTGCCACCGGTTTGCACCACGGCCGCGCCGACGCTGCCGGTGGCCGCCGCGAACGAACGCTTGGGCTGCCACACTTTCAGGAACAAGGTCAGGGCGATCAGGCTGGCCAGGGCCGAGGTGATGTCAGGGAGTTCCGGGCCGATGAAGTTCGAGGTGAAGTACTGGGTGACGGCGAAGCTCAAGCCGGCCACCAGGGCAGCAGGCCAGGTTTCCTTCACGCCGCGCAGGCCGTCCATCATGAACACCAGCCAGAACGGCACGAACAGCGACAGCAACGGCAGCTGGCGACCAGTCATGGCGCCAATGTGGAAGGCGTCGATGCCGGTGACCTGGCCTGCCACGATGATCGGGATGCCCAGCGCGCCGAAGGCGACCGGTGCGGTGTTGGCGATCAGGCACAGGCCTGCGGCGTACAGCGGGTTGAAGCCAAGGCCCACCAGCAGCGCGGCGGTGATCGCCACCGGTGCACCAAAGCCGGCCGCCCCTTCCAGGAAGGCGCCGAAGCAGAAGCCGATCAGCAACACCTGCAGGCGCTGGTCGTCGGTGATCGACAGCACCGAACTGCGGATCACCTCGAACTGGCCGCTCTTGACCGTGAGTTTGTACAGGAACACGGCCGCGACGATGATCCAGGCGATGGGCCACAGACCATAGAGGAAGCCGTAGCCGGCAGCCGCCAGGGCCATGTCGACAGGCATCTGGAAAGCGAAGATCGCCACCAGGATCGACAAGCCCAAGGTGATGCTGCCGGCGACATGGCCCTTGAGACGGAAGACGGCCAGGGCCAGGAAGAAGAAGACGATGGGGATGACTGCCGCCAGTGCGGACAGGCCGAGACTGCCCAGCGGGCTGTAGAGTTGTTGCCAGGTTTGCATATGGGGTGGCCCCTAATTGTTGTTGGTCATGCGCCGGCCCTGGATAATTGGTAAGACCAATTTACAATGGCTCGCCGCTAGGTTAAAAGCGCACACGGGGGTGTGTCAATTTGTCCGAGGCAGCACTTTGGTCGAATGCCGATGAGCGGGCAGGTGATGTGGCGTGAAAATCGAGCGCTGGTGGGTGTCGGCCGGCTGTGGATCGGCGAGAATGGATGCCCCGGATATCAGCCGGGATTCGTGGAGAGCGTGTGATGGTTTTTGATCAGGTCCGCCAGCGGCGCCTGTCCGACGACATTGTCGATCGGTTGGAAGGGATGATTCTGGAAGGCACGTTGACGTCGGGCCAGCGGCTGCCAGCCGAACGCGTGCTGGCCGAGCAGTTTGGGGTATCACGCCCGTCGTTGCGCGAAGCGATCCAGAAGCTGGTGGCCAAGGGGTTGCTGGTCAGCAAGCAAGGCGGCGGCAACTATGTGGCGCAGTCGCTGGGCTCCACGTTCAGTGACCCGTTGTTGCAACTGCTCGAACACAGCCCTCAGGCGCAACACGACCTGCTGGAGTTTCGCCATACCCTGGAGGCGTCTTGTGCCTACTACGCGGCCCAGCGCGCCACCGCACCCGACCGGGCTCGCTTGAAGGAGGCGTTCGACGTGCTGCAGGACTGCTACGCACGGGTGGGGGAGGTCACGCGGGCCGAAGAAGGCGCCGCCGATGCGCGCTTTCACCTGGCCATTGCCGAGGCCAGTCACAATGCCGTGCTGCTGCACACCATTCGCGGCTTGTTCGACCTGCTCAAGCGCAACGTGGTCACCAACATCGGTGGCATGTACCAGCAACGCAGCGAAACGCGCGACATGCTGATCAGCCAGCACCGGGAGTTGTACCTGGCGATTGTCGAAGGCAGGGCTGAGGATGCGCGTGAGGTGTCCAGCCGGCACATTCTGTACGTGCAGGAGGTGCTCGAAGAGGCGCATGAAGAGGCGCAGCGGGTCGCACGGGCGGAGCGGCGCAACGGGCACTGAGGGTATGTGTGCGGGCGAGTGTACGCATGAACAGGTGGCCGCTGTGGGCGGCGCGCTGTTCACGGCAGGTAAGCTTCCCCTTGATGAAACGATCGGGCAACTAGTTGCCCCTATCATCACTCGGCGGGGAAGAGGGGCAAGCGCTAGTCTTCCTTGCCCTTGTTGCGCACGGCCCGCTGCAGCTCGCGGTTGGAATCGCGTTCGCGCACGGTATCGCGCTTGTCGTATTCCTTCTTGCCCTTACCCAGTGCGATTTCGCACTTGATCAGGTGCTTGCTCCAATACAGCGCCAATGCCACGCAGGTATAACCCTTTTGCGCCACGGCCGCTTCGAGCCGCTCGAGCTCACGCTTGTTGAGCAGCAGCTTGCGGGTGCGGATGGGGTCTGCGATGACGTGGGTGCTGGCGGTGGTCAGCGGGGTGATGTGGCTGCCGAACAGCCAGGCCTCACCGTCCTTGAGCAGCACGTAGCTGTCAACGAGGTGCGCCTTGCCGGCTCGCAGGCTTTTTACTTCCCAGCCGGACAGGACCAGCCCGGCCTCGAACTTGTGTTCGATGAAGTAATCGTGTCGCGCTTTCTTGTTCTGCGCGATGGTCCCGGTCGGATGTTTTTTTTGCTTAGCCATAGGGTCGGCATTATAGGCAAGTCCGCGCGTCGTCCGCTATGGGATTTCTGCGTGCTTGAGCCACTGGAATGAATACCGGACAATGCAGGCACTGTCATAGGTACAGAACCTGTAATCGGAATGCTGCGAAGCACCGCCACCCAGCCTAGGAAGTGACGCCTGGATGACTACCCATATTCAACGCTCCGCCCTGCTGCCGTATCCTGCCCAGGCCTTGTACGACCTGGTAAACGATGTAGCCAGCTACCCGGACTTCTTGCCCTGGTGTTCCGACTCGACGGTGCTCGAAGCCAGCGAAACCCACATGCGCGCCAAGCTCGAGGTGGCCAAAGGCGGTATCAGCCAGCACTTCGTTACCCGCAATGTGCTGGTGCCGGGGGAATCCATCGAGATGAACCTGGAGGAGGGGCCGTTCACCCAGCTGCATGGCATCTGGGTGTTCAAGCCGCTGGGCGAGAAGGCCTGCAAGATCAGCTTGGACCTGTCGTTCGACTATGCCGGCTCATTTGTGCGCGCCACGCTGGGGCCGCTGTTCAATCAGGCAGCCAATACCCTGGTGGATGCGTTCTGCGAGCGTGCCAAGCAGTTGTACGCTGCTTCGTAAGGTCTGCAATCGAGGTATCGCCACGCGCCTCCAGTGGCAGGAGGCGGTGACGTTTGATTGGCAGCGTTTATTGCAGCAATGAAAAAGCCCGGACACTGTCCGGGCTTTTTTGTATCAGCGCGTTTAGCGCGTTTCCAGCGGTGCCGGTGTCGGCACGGGCGTGGTTTCGATGGTGTCGATCTCGCGCTGGATGGATTCCTCGACCGAGCCTGGTTTGGCCGGTTTTTCTTCCGGCTGGGCTGCCGGCTGCTCGCCGTTGGCGCCTGGGCTGACCGTGGTGTCACCGCTGCCACCGAGGATTTCCTGGTCGCGGCTGACGCCCGGCATGAAGTCGCCAGACAGGCTTACCAGCTGGTCGCTTTCATTGAAGAAAATGCTCATGCGTTCCTGTTGGCGCTGACCGCCACCAGGTTGCAGGCTGTAGAGGTAATCCCACCGGTTGGTGTGGAACGTATCCTGAATCAGAGGGTTACCCATGATAAACCGCACTTGCCGCCGGGTCATTCCCGGACGCAATTGGTCTATCATGTCTTGCGTGACGACATTGCCCTGCTGGATGTCGATTTTGTAAACCCCGGGAAACGAGCAACCGGCGAGTGCGAGCAGTCCCACGAAGGTGAGGCTGGTTAGCAAGAGCTTGGTGTTTTGCATCGGTGGGCGACTTCCACTATCTTGGCTGGACAACGTAAACACCGATCATACCCGTATTAAGAGAAGCTGCGAAGCAGCATCGGCGAGAAAGCTGACCATGGTTGAAAATAGCGAATTGCGCAAAGCCGGTCTCAAGGTGACCCTGCCTCGAGTCAAGATCCTTCAAATGCTCGACTCTGCCGAGCAGCGTCACATGAGCGCCGAAGATGTGTACAAGGCCCTCATGGAGGCAGGCGAGGATGTTGGCCTGGCCACCGTGTACCGTGTACTGACCCAGTTCGAAGCAGCAGGTCTGGTGGTTCGCCACAACTTCGACGGCGGTCATGCAGTGTTTGAACTGGCCGATGGCGGTCACCACGACCATATGGTCAACGTGGATACCAGTGAAGTCATCGAGTTCATGGACGCCGAGATCGAGAAGCGTCAGCGTGAAATTGTCGAAGAGCACGGTTTCGAGCTGGTGGACCACAACCTGGTCCTTTATGTGCGTAAGAAGAAGTAACGATTACTTCGTTCTTAAACAGCAAAGGCGACCCTAGGGTCGCCTTTGTTTTTTCTGCAAGCGGTGGTGTTGGCCGTTACCCCGGCCCTTTGCCGAATGACTTCAGGCCTTGCCGCTGACCACCATCTTGCGCGCATGGGCCAGCGATTCCTTGGTCAGGTCGATGCCACCCAGCATGCGCGCCACTTCCTCGACTCGTTCGCGTTTGCCAAGGCTGGCCACAGCCGTGTGCGTGGTATCGCTCTCGCGGACCTTGTGCACGAACAGGTGATGATGGCCTTGCGCGGCCACCTGGGGCAGGTGGGTGACGGTCAACACCTGGCCGCGCTCGCCCAGGCGACGCAACAGTTGGCCCACGATTTCCGCCGTCGGCCCGCCGATACCTACGTCCACTTCGTCGAATACCAAGGTAGGGATGCGCGAGGTCTGGGCCGTGATGACCTGGATCGCCAGGCTGATCCGGGACAGTTCGCCGCCCGAGGCGACTTTGGACAGCGCCTTGAGGGGTTGGCCGGGGTTGGCACTGACCAGCAATTCGATCTGCTCGAGCCCATTGGGTGAAAGGTCGGCCGTCTCATTGGGCGTGAGCTGAATGCAGAAGCGACCGCCAGGCATGCCCAGGCGCTGGATTTCCTGCTCGACAGCCTCTGCCAGCTGCTTGGCGGCATGCTGACGCAGCCCGCTCAGTTCGCGGGCCTTCTCTTTATAGTGCTGAGCGAATGCAGCCATCTCTTCGCCCAGGCGTTCCAGCGATTCGTCGCTGGCGTTGAGCCCTTCGAGTTCCTCCATCAACTGCTGCTGCAGGTGAGGTAGCTCTGTGGGGTGCACCCGGTGCTTGCGCGCCAGGGTATAGATGGTGTCGAGGCGTTCTTCCAGGGCCTGCAGGCGCATGGGGTCGGCATCGAAGTTGTCGAGGAAACGGTTGAGCTCGCCCACGGCTTCTTCCACCTGAATCTGCGCGCTGGCAATCAGGTTGGCCGCTTCCGACAGTGCCTTGGGGGCATTGCTGGCAGCGCCCAACCGGTTGAGGCTGGAGGTGAGCGCGCCAAGCACATTGCCCGAATCGCTTTCACTGCACTGGTCGATGACCTGGCGGCAAATGCCGAACAGGGCCTCGGCGCTGGTGAGGTTCTTGTGCTCCTGCTCCAGGTGCTCCAGCTCGTTTTCGCCCAGGCCCAGGTTGTCCAGCTCTTCGAGCTGGTAGCTGAGCAGCTGGTGACGGGCCCGCTGTTCGTCGCCGGAATTGGACAGGCGCTCCAGTTCGAGTCGCGTCTGGTTCCAGCGCTTGGCCGCCATTTGCACCTGCCGGGCCAGGTCGATGGCCCCGGCGTACTCGTCGAGCAGGCGCCGGTGGGTGTCGGCCTTGAGCAGGGACTGGTGCTCATGCTGGCTGTGGATGTCTATCAGCAGCTCGCCCAGGGCCTTGAGGTCGCCGAGCGGGCAGGGCGTGCCGTTGATGTAGCCACGGCTGCGGCCTTCGGCAGTGATGACACGCCGCAGGATGCACAGCCCGTCGCTGGCGAGGTCGCGTTCGGCCAGCCAGGTGTGGGCTTCGGGAATGTCGACCAGGTCGAACGTGGCGAGGATGTCGGCCTTGTCGGTGCCGGGGCGTACCACACCGCTGTCGGCGCGGTCGCCCAGGGCCAGGCCCAGGGCATCGAGCATGATCGACTTGCCCGCACCTGTCTCGCCCGTGATCACGGACATGCCGCGGGCGATTTCCAGGTCGAGGTGTTCGACGATGGCGTAGTTGTGAATGGACAGGTGCACCAGCATGAGGGCGACTCCAGAAAGTCATGTCTGGTTATTTATACAGTAGTTTTTTCCAGCCTGCCAATGCCCTTTTGGCGCAAACGCTTGAAGGCGTAAAAACCGGGTTGCCCCTTGAAGCTGTATTTTCCGGCCCCATATACGCCACATCACCGGCGAGCCTGGCTCGCAGTCCACCAAATTGCGCAGGAGATATCCCATGGCTGATGAGCAGCTGAACGAGAAAGACCTCAACGTCGAGCAAACCGGTGCCGACAACGCAGCTGATGCCCGCGTGCTGGAACTCGAAGAACAGCTGGCCGCGGCCAAGGACCAATCGCTGCGTACCGTGGCCGAACTGCAGAACATCCGCCGTCGTGCCGAGCAGGATGTGGAAAAGGCGCACAAGTTCGCCCTGGAAAAATTCTCCACCGACCTGCTGCCTGTGATCGACAGCCTGGAACTGGCCCTGGCTCACTCCAGCGCCCAGGACGAACACGTCAAGCAGATCCGCGAAGGCGTCGAGCTGACCCTGAAGATGTTCCAGGACACCCTCAAGCGCTACAACCTCGAGGCCATCGACCCGCACGGCCAGCCGTTCAACCCTGAGCATCATCAGGCCATGGCCATGCAGGAAAACGCCGAGGTCGAACCCAACAGCGTATTGAACGTGTTCCAGAAGGGCTACCTGCTCAACGGCCGCCTGCTGCGCCCCGCCATGGTGGTGGTCAGCAAGGCGCCGAGCGCAGCGCAACCTTCTATCGATGAAAAGGCTTGAAATCCTTCCGGGCATCCCCATCTAGGTGTCAAGCCTTCAAGTATTACCGCAGTTGGCCACAGTAGCCGCTGCTACCTCATTCAAGTTTCGGGAGAGTTAACATGGGCAAGATCATCGGTATCGACCTGGGGACCACCAACTCGTGCGTCTCCGTGCTGGAAAACGGTAACGTCAAAGTCATCGAGAACGCCGAGGGTGCGCGTACCACCCCCTCGATCGTGGCCTACGCCAACGACGGCGAAATCCTGGTCGGCCAGTCGGCCAAGCGCCAGGCCGTGACCAACCCGCACAACACGCTGTTTGCCGTCAAGCGCCTGATCGGCCGCCGCTTCGAAGAAGACGTCGTGCAGAAAGACATCAAGCTGGTGCCTTACAAGATCGTCAAGGCCAACAACGGCGACGCCTGGGTTCAGGCCAGCGGCAAAGACATGGCCCCGCCGCAGATCAGCGCTGAAGTGCTGAAGAAAATGAAGAAGACCGCCGAAGACTACCTCGGCGAGCCTGTGACCGAAGCGGTCATCACCGTGCCGGCCTACTTCAACGACAGCCAGCGTCAGGCCACCAAGGACGCCGGCCGCATCGCCGGTCTGGACGTCAAGCGCATCATCAACGAGCCGACCGCCGCTGCACTGGCCTACGGCATGGACAAGGCCAAGGGCGACCACACCGTCATCGTCTATGACCTGGGTGGTGGTACCTTCGACGTATCGGTCATCGAAATTGCCGAAGTCGACGGCGAGCATCAGTTCGAAGTACTGGCCACCAACGGCGACACCTTCCTGGGTGGCGAAGACTTCGACATGCGCCTGATCGACTACCTTGTCGACGAGTTCAAGAAAGAGTCCGGCATGGACCTGAAGAACGACCCGCTGGCCCTGCAGCGCCTGAAGGAAGCTGCTGAAAAGGCCAAGATCGAGCTGTCCTCGGCCCAGTCGACCGACGTCAACCTGCCGTACATCACTGCAGATGCAACCGGTCCGAAGCACTTGAACGTGAAGATTTCCCGCGCCAAGCTGGAATCGCTGGTCGAAGACCTGGTCAGCCGCACCATCGAGCCTTGCCGCATTGCGCTCAAGGACGCCGGTATCGACGCCAGCAAGATCGACGACGTGATCCTGGTCGGTGGCCAGACCCGTATGCCGCTGGTTCAGAAAGCCGTTGCCGACTTCTTCGGCAAGGAAGCGCGCAAGGACGTGAACCCGGACGAAGCCGTTGCCATGGGTGCCGCCATCCAGGGCGCAGTATTGGCCGGTGACGTGAAGGACGTTCTGCTGCTGGACGTCAGCCCGCTGACCCTGGGTATCGAAACCATGGGCGGCGTGATGACCTCGCTGATCGAGAAGAACACCACCATCCCGACCAAGAAGTCGCAGGTGTTCTCGACGGCCGACGACAACCAGGGCGCCGTGACCATTCACGTGCTGCAAGGCGAGCGCAAGCAGGCAGCACAGAACAAGTCGCTGGGCAAGTTCGACCTGGCTGACATTCCGCCAGCACCCCGTGGCGTGCCGCAGATCGAAGTGACCTTCGACATCGACGCCAACGGCATCCTGCACGTCAGCGCCAAAGACAAGGCCACTGGCAAGTCGCAGTCCATCGTCATCAAGGCCAACTCCGGCCTGTCGGACGACGAAATCGAGCGCATGGTGCGTGACGCCGAGGCCAACGCCGAGGAAGACCGCAAGTTCGAAGAGCTGGCCGCTGCCCGTAACCAGGGTGATGCACTGGTTCACTCGACCCGCAAGATGGTCGCCGACGCGGGTGACAAGGTCACCGCCGAAGAAAAGACTGCCATCGAAGCGGCCGTGGTCGCCCTGGAAACCGCCGTCAAAGGCGACGACAAGGCTGCCATCGACGCCAAGGTCGAAGAGCTGTCCAAGGTCTCTGCACCGGTTGCCCAGAAGATGTACGCCGAGCAGTCGGCTGAACAGCCTCAGGGCGGCGCGCAGCAGGCCGAGCCGGAAGCCAAGCACGATGACGTGGTGGACGCCGAGTTCGAAGAAGTGAAAGACAACAACAAGCAGTAATTCCTGCAAGTTGTCGGCCAGTGCACCGCCGTTTGGCGGTGAACTGGTAGGATGTCGCCGCGCGGGGGCTTGCTCCCGCGTTGACGTATCTGGAATTCGAGAATTTTTGCAGCATTTGTCAGCCCCTCATGGGGAGCAGGTGCTGACGGCGCGGCGCAGATGCCGGACGCCCAACAAGGTGCAAATGACCTATGTCCAAGCGTGATTATTATGAGGTCCTGGGTGTCGAGCGCGGCGCCACGGATGCTGACCTCAAGAAAGCCTATCGCCGGTTGGCGATGAAGTACCACCCTGACCGCAACCCGGGTGACAAAGAGTCCGAAGACAAATTCAAGGAAGCCAACGAGGCCTACGAGGTCCTGTCGGACGCCAGCAAGCGCGCAGCTTTCGACCAGTATGGTCATGCCGGTGTCGACCCGAGCATGGGTGGCGGCGGGGCCGGTTTCGGGGGCGCCAACTTCTCCGATATCTTCGGTGATGTGTTCAGCGATTTCTTCGGCGGCGGCCGGGGTGGTGGACGCGGTGGCGCCCAGCGCGGCAGCGACCTGCGCTACACCCTGGAGCTGAACCTGGAAGAAGCCGTACGCGGCACCACGGTCAGCATTCGCGTGCCGACGCTGGTCAACTGCCAGCCGTGCGATGGCAGCGGTGCGAAGAAAGGCTCCACCCCGTCGACGTGCCCGACCTGCGGCGGTATCGGCCAGGTGCGCATGCAGCAGGGCTTCTTCTCGGTGCAGCAGACCTGCCCGCGCTGCCATGGCCAGGGCAAGATCATCACCGACCCTTGTGGCGCCTGCCATGGCGAAGGCCGCGTCGAGGAATACAAGACCCTGTCGGTCAAGGTGCCAGCAGGCGTCGACACCGGTGATCGCATACGCCTGTCGGGCGAGGGCGAAGCCGGCGCGCACGGTGGGCCGACCGGTGACCTGTACGTGGTGATCAACGTGCGTGAGCACGAGATCTTCCAGCGTGATGGCAAGCACTTGTACTGCGAAGTGCCGATCAGCTTCACCGATGCTGCGCTCGGTGGCGAACTCGAGGTGCCAACCCTCGACGGTCGGGTCAAGCTGCGCATTCCCGAAGGCACCCAGACCGGCAAGCAGTTCCGCCTGCGTGGCAAGGGCGTGGCGCCTGTGCGCGGTGGTGGTGCGGGCGATCTACTGTGCCGCGTGGCGGTGGAGACGCCGGTCAACCTCAGCCGTCGCCAGCGCGAGCTGCTTGAAGAGCTGCGTGATTCGCTCGAAGGCGACAGCTCCCATTCGCCCAAGGCCAATGGCTGGTTCGATGGCGTGAAGCGCTTCTTCGGCGATCTCTGACAAGGAAAAGGCTATGCGACGTATTGCAGTGATGGGCGCGGCAGGGCGAATGGGCAAGACCCTCGTCGAAGCCGTGCAGCAAACCGCAGGTGCCGGACTCACGGCTGCCATCGACCGCCCGGACAGCACGCTGGTGGGTGCGGATGCAGGCGAGTTGGCGGCCCTGGGGCGCATTGGCGTGCTGCTGTCAGACGACCTGGCCAAGGTTGCCGATGACTTCGACGTGCTGATCGACTTCACCCATCCATCGGTCACCCTGAAGAACCTGGCGTTCTGCCGCAAGCATGGCAAGGCCATGGTCATCGGCACCACCGGGTTCACCGTGGAAGAAAAGCACCTGCTGGCCGAAGCGGGCAAAGACATCCCGATCGTGTTCGCTGCCAACTTCAGTGTGGGCGTCAACCTCAGCCTCAAGCTGCTGGACATCGCGGCGCGTGTGCTGGGCGATGACGTCGATATCGAGATCCTCGAGGCGCATCACCGCCATAAGGTCGATGCGCCTTCGGGCACCGCGCTGCGCATGGGTGAAGTGGTGGCCAATGCGCTGGGGCGCGACCTGCAGGAAGTGGCGGTGTATGGCCGCGAAGGGCAGACCGGTGCGCGTGATCGCGAGACCATCGGCTTTGCCACGGTGCGCGCCGGCGATGTGGTCGGTGATCACACGGTGCTGTTCGCTGCCGAGGGCGAGCGCCTGGAGATCACCCACAAGGCCTCCAGCCGCATGACATTCGCCAAGGGTGCCGTGCGAGCGGCTTTGTGGCTGGACGGGCGCGAGCCTGGCCTGTACGACATGCAGGATGTGCTCGAGCTGCACTGAGCCATCGGTCGTGACCAGGGCAACCTGCCGCCGCTGACGCGCACCGGTGCGGGTCTAGGCGGTGGGGCTCGCTTCTGGCGCGTGGCTCTGACAGCGGTCTGTCGCATTCATGTGTTTAAGAGGCACATATGCGGTAGACCCAAAACGCACTTTTCTGTAAGCTACAGCTTTAGTGTGTCCACTAAAAGCGCGCAGCGAATTGAATTCAGCACATAAAAGCGGGGTGACGTGTCCATACGTCACTCCGCTTTTTTGCAACCTGCGATCGCCCTTTCATGCTTGATTTTCGGGAGGTCTTCTTGACAAAGCCAGCCATACTCGCCCTTGCCGACGGCAGTATTTTCCGCGGTGAGGCAATCGGTGCCGACGGCCAGACCGTTGGTGAGGTGGTATTCAACACCGCTATGACCGGCTACCAGGAAATCCTTACAGACCCTTCCTACGCGCAGCAAATCGTTACCCTGACCTACCCGCACATCGGCAACACCGGCACCACGCCGGAGGACGCAGAATCCAACCGCGTCTGGTCGGCCGGCCTGGTCATTCGCGATCTCCCGCTGCTGGCCAGCAACTGGCGTAACACTCAGTCGCTGCCCGAGTACCTCAAGGCCAACAACGTGGTGGCCATTGCGGGTATCGACACCCGCCGCCTGACCCGAATCCTGCGTGAAAAGGGCGCTCAGAACGGCTGCATCCTGGCCGGTGACGACATCAGCGAAGAAGCCGCGATCGCTGCTGCGCGCGGCTTCCCAGGCCTTAAAGGCATGGACCTGGCCAAGGTGGTTTCCACCAAGGAACGCTACGAATGGCGCTCTAGCGTGTGGGAGCTCAAGACCGACAGCCACCCCACCCTCGAAGCTGCCGACCTGCCTTACCATGTGGTTGCGTTCGACTACGGCGTCAAGCTGAACATCCTGCGCATGCTGGTCGCCCGTGGCTGCCGCGTCACCGTGGTACCGGCCCAGACGCCGGCGAGCGAAGTGCTGGCTCTCAACCCGGACGGCGTTTTCCTGTCCAACGGCCCGGGCGACCCTGAGCCTTGCGACTACGCCATTCAGGCGATCAAGGAAATCCTGGAAACCGACATCCCGGTCTTCGGCATCTGCCTGGGTCACCAGCTGCTGGCCTTGGCCTCCGGCGCCAAGACCGTGAAGATGGGTCACGGCCACCACGGTGCCAACCACCCGGTTCAGGACCTCGATACCGGTGTGGTCATGATCACCAGCCAGAACCACGGCTTTGCGGTAGACGAAGCGACCTTGCCTGGCAACGTGCGCGCCATTCACAAGTCGCTGTTCGACGGCACCCTGCAGGGTATCGAGCGCACCGACAAGAGCGCGTTCAGCTTCCAGGGCCACCCTGAAGCGAGCCCAGGCCCGACCGACGTCGCGCCCCTGTTCGATCGTTTCACCGATGCCATGGCCAAGCGCCGCTGAGTCTCCTGCTTCAAGGCCCCGGGCGGCATGTGCCATGCCCGGATGCGCCTGACCCAGATTGTTCAATGCGGCTTGCCGACTGACCCCGGATTTGAGTGACAACCATGCCAAAACGTACAGACATCAAAAGCATCCTGATTCTCGGCGCTGGCCCGATCGTGATCGGCCAGGCCTGCGAATTCGACTACTCCGGCGCCCAGGCTTGCAAAGCCCTGCGCGAGGAGGGGTTCCGCGTCATCCTGGTGAACTCCAACCCAGCCACCATCATGACCGACCCGGCCATGGCCGACGCCACCTACATCGAGCCGATCAAGTGGCAGTCGGTGGCCAAGATCATCGAGAAAGAGCGCCCTGACGCCGTCCTGCCGACCATGGGTGGCCAGACTGCGCTGAACTGCGCCCTGGACCTGGAGCGCCATGGCGTTCTGGAGAAGTTCGGCGTGGAAATGATCGGCGCCAATGCCGACACCATCGACAAGGCCGAAGACCGTTCGCGCTTTGACAAGGCCATGAAGGACATCGGCCTGGAGTGCCCGCGCTCCGGTATCGCCCACAGCATGGAAGAGGCCAATGCGGTGCTCGAGAAGCTTGGCTTCCCTTGCATCATCCGCCCGTCGTTCACCATGGGCGGCACTGGCGGCGGCATCGCCTACAACCGCGAAGAATTCGAAGAAATCTGCACCCGTGGCCTGGACCTGTCGCCGACCAAGGAACTGCTGATCGACGAGTCGCTGATCGGCTGGAAGGAATACGAGATGGAGGTGGTCCGCGACAAGAAGGACAACTGCATCATCGTCTGCTCCATCGAAAACTTCGACCCGATGGGCGTGCACACCGGCGACTCGATCACCGTCGCCCCGGCGCAGACCCTCACCGACAAGGAATACCAGATCATGCGCAACGCCTCCCTGGCGGTGCTGCGTGAAATCGGTGTCGAGACCGGCGGTTCCAACGTGCAGTTCGGCATTTGCCCGAACACCGGCCGCATGGTCGTCATCGAGATGAACCCGCGTGTGTCGCGCTCCTCGGCCCTGGCTTCGAAAGCTACCGGCTTCCCGATCGCCAAGATCGCCGCCAAGCTGGCCATCGGCTACACCTTGGACGAGCTGCAGAACGACATCACCGGTGGCCGCACCCCGGCTTCCTTCGAGCCGTCGATCGACTACGTTGTGACCAAGCTGCCACGCTTTGCTTTCGAGAAATTCCCGAAGGCCGACGCTCGCCTGACGACCCAGATGAAATCGGTCGGTGAAGTCATGGCCATCGGCCGTACTTTCCAGGAATCCTTGCAGAAAGCCCTGCGCGGCCTGGAAGTCGGCGCCTGCGGCCTCGACCCGAAAGTCGACCTGGCCAGCCCCGAGGCTGCCAGCATCCTCAAGCGCGAGCTGACCGTGCCGGGCGCCGAGCGCATCTGGTATGTGGCCGACGCCATGCGTTCGGGCATGACCTGCGAGCAGATCTTTGACCTGACCGGCATCGACATGTGGTTCCTGGTGCAGATGGAAGACCTGATCAAGGAAGAGGAAAAGGTCAAGACCCTGGCCCTCACCGCGATCGACAAGGACTGCATGCTGCGCCTCAAGCGCAAGGGCTTCTCGGACCAGCGTCTGGCCAAGCTGCTGGGCATCACCGACAAGACCCTGCGCCGTCACCGCCACAAGCTGGAAGTGTTCCCGGTGTACAAGCGCGTCGACACCTGCGCCGCCGAGTTCGCCACCGACACCGCCTACCTGTATTCCACCTACGAGGAGGAGTGCGAGGCGAACCCGTCGACCCGCGACAAGATCATGATCCTCGGCGGTGGCCCCAACCGCATCGGGCAGGGCATCGAGTTCGACTACTGCTGCGTGCACGCCGCCTTGGCGCTGCGTGACGACGGTTACGAGACCATCATGGTCAACTGCAACCCGGAAACCGTTTCCACCGACTACGACACCTCCGACCGTCTGTACTTCGAGCCGCTGACGCTGGAAGACGTGCTGGAAGTCTGCCGCGTCGAGAAGCCCAAGGGCGTGATCGTGCACTACGGCGGCCAGACCCCGCTCAAGCTTGCCCGCGCCCTGGAAGAAGCCGGCGTGCCGATCATCGGCACCAGCCCCGACGCCATCGACCGTGCCGAAGACCGTGAGCGCTTCCAGCAGATGGTACAGCGCCTGAACCTGCTGCAGCCGCCAAACGCCACCGTGCGCAGCGAAGAAGAGGCCATCAGCGCCGCTGGCACCATCGGCTACCCGCTGGTCGTGCGTCCATCCTACGTCCTGGGTGGTCGTGCCATGGAGATCGTCTACGAACTGGACGAGCTCAAGCGCTACCTGCGCGAAGCCGTTCAGGTGTCCAACGACAGCCCGGTGCTGCTGGACCACTTCCTCAACTGCGCCATCGAGATGGACGTGGATGCGGTCTGCGACGGTACCGATGTGGTTATCGGCGCCATCATGCAGCACATCGAGCAGGCCGGCGTTCACTCCGGTGACTCGGCATGTTCGCTGCCACCTTACTCGCTGAGCAAGGAAGTGCAGGATGAAGTGCGTGTGCAGGTCAAGAAAATGGCCCTGGAGCTGGGCGTAGTTGGGCTGATGAACGTGCAGCTGGCCCTGCAGGGCGACAAGATCTACGTGATCGAAGTCAACCCGCGTGCCTCGCGTACCGTACCGTTCGTGTCCAAGTGCATCGGCACGTCGCTGGCCATGATCGCCGCCCGCGTCATGGCAGGCAAAACCCTGAAGGAACTGGGCTTCACCCAGGAAATCATCCCCAACTTCTACAGCGTGAAGGAAGCCGTCTTCCCGTTCGCCAAGTTCCCAGGGGTTGACCCGATCCTCGGCCCTGAGATGAAATCGACCGGTGAAGTAATGGGTGTCGGTGACAGCTTCGGTGAAGCCTTCGCCAAGGCCCAGATGGGTGCCAGCGAAGTACTGCCGACCGGTGGCACTGCGTTCATCAGCGTGCGCGACGACGACAAGCCGCAAGTGGCCGGCGTTGCCCGCGACCTGATCGCCCTGGGCTTCGAAGTGGTGGCAACCGCAGGTACCGCCAAGGTCATCGAGGCGGCCGGCTTGAAGGTGCGCCGCGTGAACAAGGTGACCGAAGGCCGTCCTCATGTGGTCGACATGATCAAGAACGACGAAGTGTCGTTGATCATCAACACCACCGAAGGCCGTCAGTCGATCGCCGATTCCTACTCGATTCGCCGCAATGCGCTGCAGCACAAGATCTACTGCACCACGACCATTGCGGCCGGTGAAGCCATCTGCGAGGCGCTGAAATTCGGTCCGGAAAAAACCGTTCGCCGCCTGCAGGATCTGCACGCAGGACTCAAAGCATGAGCATGACCAAATACCCGATGACCGTCCAGGGCGCTCGCGCCCTGGAAGAAGAACTGCTCTTTCTGAGCAAGACCGAGCGCCCGCGCCTGAGCCAAGCCATTGGTGAAGCGCGTGAGCTGGGTGACTTGAAGGAGAACGCCGAGTACCATGCCGCCCGCGAGGAGCAGGGCATGGTCGAGGCCCGTATCCGCGACATCGAAGGCCGTTTGCAGAACTCGGTCGTGATCGACGTGACCGCCATTGCCCATACGGGCAAGGTCATTTTCGGCACTACCGTCGATCTGGAAAACACCGAGACGGGTGATCAGGTCACCTACCAGATCGTTGGCGAGGATGAAGCCGACGTGAAGAAAGGCAAGCTGTCCAGCAGTGCGCCGATCGCTCGCGCCATCATTGGCAAGGAAGAGGGTGACACCGTTGTCGTCAAGACGCCAAACGGTACGGTCGAGTACGAGATTGTCGAAGTCAAGCACATCTGACCGGCGCCTGCGGGCGCCTTCCCTCGAGGGGATCCTCTGGCAGCTGGCCCAGGTATTCTGGGTCGGTGGCCTGTGGGTGTTCCACGTGGGGTTGGTGCCTGCGTTGAAAGTCAGCGGCCTTGCGCCATTGCTTGTCCAGGACATTGCCGGGCAGATCGACCGTTGGTTGATCGGCGTGGCACTGCTCGGCTTGATCACCCAGCTGGCCGTATTGGCGAGGGTGGAAGGCCTGGCTGCCTGGTGGCGCCAGTTCCGTGGCCAGATGCTGTTGCTGGGCCTTGGGGCCTGCATCGGCTACTACACCTTGCGCTACGGGATCTCCGTGGGCGAGCGCTGGCAGATGTTCTGTTTCCTGGTGCTGGGCTTTTCCGGCATCGTGCTGGTCGCCCAGCCCGTTCCACTCAGGGCGCGACATTCGCGCCACTGAGCGGCGCCACCGTTACTTGTAACGGTGGACGTTGGACAGCTGCTTGTTCGGCTGAGGGTTCTTGCGGTAGATCAGCGCCTTCTTGCCGATGGTCTGCACCAGCTCGGCGCGGCCGGCCTTGCACAGCGCGGCAATGGTCTCGGCACGCTCCTCGCGGTCTTCGGAGCGAATTTCGACCTTGATCAGCTCGTGGTCGGCCAATGCGCGTTCCAATTCGGCGACGACACCTTCATTCAAACCGTTGCCAGCAACGATCAGGACCGGCTTGAGGTCATGACCAATGGATTTGTATTGCTTCTTCTGCTCGTTATTGAGCGGCATAATCTGACCCTTTCCGTCTGATTCTGTAAAATTGACCGGCATTTTACCCGAGGGCCACCGGCTCCGCCCAGTCAATCACCACGCATATCATCGAGGTGCCCCGTGGTACAACGTTCCAAAAGCAGCGCAAACTGGCTGCGAGAGCATTTCAACGACCCTTTCGTCAAACAGGCGCAGAAGGACGGCTACCGCTCGCGAGCAAGCTACAAGCTGCTTGAGATCCAGGAAAAGGACCGCCTGATCCGTCCTGGCATGAGTGTCATCGACCTGGGCGCAGCGCCGGGCGGCTGGTCCCAGGTGACCAGTCGTCTGATTGGTGGTCAGGGTCGACTGATCGCCTCCGACATCCTGGAGATGGACTCAATCCCCGATGTCACCTTCATTCAGGGGGACTTCACCCAGGACGAGGTGCTACGGCAAATTCTCGAAGCCGTCGGCGATTCACACGTAGACCTTGTGATTTCGGACATGGCCCCCAATATGAGTGGTACGCCCGCGGTCGACATACCGCGAGCCATGTTCCTTTGCGAGCTGGCCCTGGATTTGGCAACCCGCGTGCTTCGGCCCGGCGGTGATTTCCTGATCAAGATCTTCCAGGGTGAAGGTTTCGATGTGTACCTCAAGGACGTGCGCACCAAGTTCGACAAGGTACAGATGCGCAAACCGTCTTCATCGCGGGATCGCTCCCGCGAGCAGTACCTGCTTGGCAAGGGGTTCAAGGGCGCGTGAACGGTACTAAGCGCAGCGGCCGATAGTTAATTCCAATCGGCCACGGCGTCAGGATCGTCCGAACTTCGTGTAGTCTGGATTTCACAAAGGGTTACAGACGGTGCCTGCGGTTGCGTGGGCAATGTAGTAAGTTAGGGCGATGAATATCATGCGAGGCACGGCTGCGTCGTGCGCCGGCCTCAGAGGGTAGCGAATTGAACGACATGGCAAAGAATCTGATCCTGTGGTTGATCATCGCAGCTGTCCTGGTGACGGTGATGAACAACTTCTCCAGCCCTAACGAGCCGCAGACCCTCAACTACTCCGACTTCATCCAGCAGGTCAAGGATGGCAAGGTCGAGCGAGTGACCGTCGACGGTTACATCATCACCGGCAAGCGCTCCGACGGCGACAGCTTCAAGACCGTGCGCCCGGCGATCACCGACAACGGCCTGATCGGCGACCTGGTGGACAACCACGTTACCGTTGAGGGCAAGCAGCCCGAGCAGCAGAGCATCTGGACCCAGTTGCTGGTTGCCAGCTTCCCGATCCTGGTCATTATTGCCGTGTTCATGTTCTTCATGCGCCAGATGCAAGGCGGGGCAGGTGGCAAGGGTGGCCCCATGAGCTTTGGCAAGAGCAAGGCGCGCCTGCTCTCCGAGGACCAGGTCAAGACCACCCTGGCTGACGTCGCCGGTTGCGACGAGGCCAAGGAAGAAGTGGGCGAGTTGGTCGAGTTCCTGCGCGACCCGGGCAAGTTCCAGCGCTTGGGCGGCCGCATTCCGCGCGGTGTGCTGATGGTGGGCCCGCCCGGTACCGGTAAGACCCTGCTGGCCAAGGCTATTGCAGGCGAGGCCAAGGTGCCGTTCTTCACCATTTCCGGTTCGGACTTCGTTGAAATGTTCGTCGGTGTCGGTGCCAGCCGTGTACGCGACATGTTCGAGCAGGCCAAGAAGCACGCCCCGTGCATCATCTTCATCGACGAGATCGACGCCGTCGGCCGCCACCGTGGTGCTGGCATGGGCGGGGGTCACGACGAGCGTGAGCAGACCCTCAACCAGTTGCTGGTAGAGATGGACGGCTTCGAGATGAACGATGGCATCATCGTCATCGCCGCGACCAACCGCCCCGACGTGCTCGACCCTGCGCTGCTGCGCCCCGGTCGCTTCGACCGTCAGGTCGTCGTTGGCCTGCCGGACATTCGGGGTCGTGAGCAGATTCTTAAAGTGCACATGCGCAAGGCGCCGATCGGCGACAACGTCAACCCGGCCGTCATCGCCCGTGGTACGCCGGGCTTCTCCGGTGCAGACCTTGCCAACCTGGTCAACGAAGCCGCGCTGTTCGCCGCTCGCGCCAACAAGCGCCTGGTCGACATGAAGGAGTTCGAGCTGGCCAAGGACAAGATCATGATGGGCGCTGAGCGCAAGACCATGGTCATGTCCGAAAAGGAAAAGCAGAACACGGCCTACCACGAAGCCGGTCACGCGATCGTCGGTCGCCTGGTGCCCGAGCACGATCCGGTCTACAAGGTGTCGATCATCCCGCGGGGTCGTGCACTGGGTGTGACCATGTTCCTGCCCGAAGAAGACCGCTACAGCCTGTCCAAGCGTGCGCTGATCAGCCAGATCTGCTCCCTCTACGGCGGTCGTATCGCCGAGGAGATGACCCTGGGCTTCGACGGCGTCACCACCGGCGCTTCCAACGACATCATGCGTGCCAGCCAGATCGCGCGGAACATGGTCACCAAGTGGGGCCTGTCCGAGAAGCTGGGCCCGCTGATGTATGCCGAAGAAGACGGCGAAGTGTTCCTGGGTCGTAGCGCAGGCAGCCAGCAGACCAGTGTTTCCGGTGAGACGGCCAAGCTGATCGACTCCGAAGTGCGCAGCATCATCGACCAGTGCTACGCCACTGCCAAGCAGCTGCTGACCGAGAACCGCGACAAGCTCGATGCAATGGCCGAAGCCTTGATGAAGTACGAAACCATCGACGCCGAGCAGATCGACGATATCATGGCCGGCCGTACGCCTCGCGAACCTCGCGATTGGGATGATGATTCGGCTTCCGGTACACCGGCTGCCCAGGGTGACCGCCCGGAATCGCCCATCGGTGGTCCAGCGGCTCAACACTAAGGGCACCTATGAGCTCAGTGCAGCACCCGACCCGATTGCCTTGCGGCAATCGGGTTCTTGATTTGTCGCGTACCCATGTCATGGGTATTCTCAATGTCACGCCCGATTCCTTCTCCGACGGTGGCCGCTTCAGTCGGCGCGACGAGGCTTTGCGCCACGCCGAGGCAATGGTGGCTGCAGGCGCCACGCTGATCGATGTGGGCGGGGAGTCCACCCGCCCGGGTGCGCGGCCCGTTTCGGTCACCGAAGAGCTTGAGCGCGTGGCGCCGATGGTCGAGGCCATCCACCGTCATCTCGATGTCGTGGTGTCGGTGGATACGTCCACGCCTGCCGTCATGCGCGAAGCCGCCCGCCTGGGCGCTGGCCTGATCAACGATGTGCGCGCCCTCGAGCGCGATGGGGCGCTGGACGCCGCTGCTGCAACCGGGCTGCCGGTGTGCCTGATGCACATGCGCGGCGAGCCGGGCACCATGCAGGACGACCCGCATTATGAGAATGTCACCCAGGACGTGGCGCGCTACCTCCAGCAGCGCATGGTGGCCTGTGCGGACGCGGGCATCGAGGCCGACCGCATCGTGCTCGATCCAGGCTTCGGTTTCGCCAAGACCCTGGCCCACAATCTCAGCCTGTTCAAGCACCTCGAAGCGCTCCATCGCCTGGGGCGTCCGCTGCTGGTAGGCGTTTCCCGTAAAAGCATGATCGGCCTGACGCTCGAGCGTCCTGTGGATGAGCGTCTTTATGGCAGCCTGGCGCTCGCGGCGCTGGCCGTGACCAAGGGCGCAAGGATCCTGCGCGTGCATGATGTAGCGCAAACCGTTGACGTGGTCCGCATGATCGCCGCCGTTCAGCACGCCGAATAAGAACATTGGAGTCCCTATGAGCAGAAAATATTTTGGTACCGACGGCATTCGTGGCCGCGTCGGCGAATACCCGATCACCCCAGAGTTCATGCTCAAGCTTGGCTGGGCGGCTGGCATGGCGTTTCGCAAACAAGGCCATTGCCGCGTGCTGGTGGGCAAGGACACGCGGATCTCCGGCTACATGTTCGAATCCGCGCTCGAAGCTGGTCTTTCGGCCGCAGGCGCCGATGTGATGCTGCTGGGCCCGATGCCCACGCCTGCCATCGCCTACCTGACCCGCACCTTCCATGCCGAAGCCGGTATCGTCATCAGTGCCTCGCACAACCCGCACGATGACAATGGCATCAAGTTCTTCTCGGGGCAGGGCACCAAGCTGCCGGACGAAGTGGAGCTGATGATCGAGGAACTGCTCGATCAGCCCATGACCGTCGTGGAGTCGAGCAAGCTGGGCAAGGTTTCGCGCATCAACGACGCAGCCGGTCGCTACATCGAGTTCTGCAAGAGCAGCGTGCCCAGCAGCACCAGCTTCGCCGGCCTCAAGCTGGTGGTCGACTGCGCCCATGGCGCCACGTACAAGGTGGCGCCCAGCGTGTTCCGTGAGTTGGGTGCCGATGTGACGGTGCTGCACGCCCAGCCAGATGGCCTGAACATCAACGAGGGCTGTGGTTCGACCCACATCGAGTCGCTGCAGGCCGCTGTGCTGGTCGGCCACGCAGACCTTGGCATCGCTTTCGACGGTGATGGCGACCGTGTGTTGATGGTCGATCACACCGGCGCGATCGTCGACGGTGACGAGCTGCTGTTCATCATCGCGCGCGACCTGCACGACCGCGGCAAGCTGCAAGGGGGCGTGGTGGGTACGCTCATGAGCAACCTGGGGCTGGAGCTTGCGCTCAAGGACCTGGATATCCCATTCGTGCGTGCCAAGGTCGGTGACCGCTACGTCATGGCCGAGCTGCTCGAGCGCGAGTGGCTGGTGGGTGGGGAGAATTCCGGCCACGTGGTGTGCTGCAACTACACCACCACGGGGGATGCGATCATCGCTGCGCTGCAGGTGCTGATGGCGCTCAAGCGCCGTGGCGAGACCCTGGCCCAGGCGCGCCAGGCGCTGCGCAAATGCCCGCAAGTGCTGATCAATGTGCGCTTCAGTGCAGGCGACGTGGACCCCCTCGAGCACCCGGACGTCAAGCAAGCCAGCGCGCAGGTCACTGAAGCCCTGGCAGGCCGTGGGCGGGTGTTGCTGCGTAAATCCGGGACCGAGCCGCTGTTGCGCGTCATGGTCGAAGGTGAGGATGAACACCAGGTGCGTCTGCATGCCGAAGCACTGGCAAAGCGCGTCGCAGAAGTTTGTGCCTGAAGCCGCTTGCCAGCGCGAATCTGGTTGGGTAAGATCTGCGCCCACTTTGACCGACGAGGTAAAGCATGCGTCGCCCTATGGTTGCTGGTAACTGGAAGATGCACGGTACCCGCGCCAGCGTCGCTGAGCTGACCGAGGGTTTGCGCAATCTTGCCCTGCCGAGCGGAGTGGAAGTCGCGGTATTCCCGCCAACCTTGTTCATCAACCAAGTGGTTGCCGAACTCGACGGCAAGGGTATTATCGTCGGCGCACAGAATTCTGCGGTAATGCCCGAACAGGGCGCGCTGACCGGTGAAGTTGCTCCGGAACAGCTGGTTGAAGCAGGTTGCAAGTTGGTGTTGATTGGCCATTCGGAACGTCGCCAGGTAATCGGCGAAGATGACGAAGTGCTGAATCGCAAGTTTGCAGCGGCTCAGGCCAAAGGTTTGAAGCCCGTGCTCTGTATTGGGGAAACCCTTGAAGAGCGCGAGGCCGGCAAAACGCTCGAAGTTGTTGGGCGTCAACTCAACAGTATCATCGAAGCTTTCGGTGTTAGTGTGTTTGCCAATGCGGTAATTGCCTATGAGCCTGTATGGGCCATCGGCACTGGCCTAACGGCCACGCCTCAGCAGGCCCAGGATGTGCACGCCGCCATCCGCGGCCAGCTGGCGGCAAAAGATGCTGAAGTGGCTGCGAAGGTGCAGTTGCTCTACGGCGGCAGCGTGAAGGCGGCCAATGCGGCCGAACTGTTCGGCATGCCGGATATCGATGGGGGTCTCATTGGTGGGGCTTCCCTGAACGCAGACGAATTCGGTGCAATTTGTCGCGCCGCAGGAAACTGAACAAATGCTGGAAACAGTCATCGTTGTTTTTCATCTGTTGGCAGCGCTTTCGCTGGTAGTGCTGGTACTGTTGCAACAGGGTAAGGGGGCGGAAGCCGGTGCATCTTTTGGTGCGGGTGCTTCCAATACCGTCTTCGGAAGTCAGGGCTCTGCCACCTTCCTAAGTAAATTCACTGCAATACTCGCTGCCACTTTCTTTTTGACAGCACTTGGGTTAGGATACTTCGCGAAGCAACAAGCTCACCAGCTTAGCCAAGCAGGTCTTCCAGATCCAGCCGTGCTAGAAGTGAAAGAGCAGCCAAAACCGGCCATCAATGATGATGTACCGGTGCTCCAAGAACAGAAGAGCGAAGCCACTCCTAATTCGGGTGATGTACCTCCTCCGGCAGAAGAGCAGAAGTAACGGGTTTCAAAGTAGTATTGCCGAGGTGGTGGAATTGGTAGACACGCAACCTTGAGGTGGTTGTGCCCATAGGGTGTAGGGGTTCGAGTCCCCTTCTCGGTACCATTTAAAGCTTGAGAGCCCGCCTTGGCGGGCTTTCTTGCAGGTGAAGGTTTGGATTTGACCCTCAAGTGGGTTCGGTCTTATACTTTCGCCCCAGCTTTGTCGCGGGGTGGAGCAGCTTGGTAGCTCGTCGGGCTCATAACCCGAAGGTCGTTGGTTCAAATCCAGCCCCCGCAACCAGCTTCAGCGAAGCCCCTTTTCAGGGGCTTTTTGCTAACCGAACAGTTCAGGCGTCGTTGTCCAACGGCGCTTTCAGGGATGGGCGCTTCGCCCATTTTTTATTTGCACAGCATGCACGAGGGGGTTCAGGTGTCGAGCAAGCTAGAACAGTTGCAGGCCTTGTTGGCCCCGGTTGTCGAGGGTCTGGGCTATCAATGCTGGGGGATCGAATTCGTTTCCCAGGGCAAGCATTCGGTATTGCGTATCTACATCGACAAGGAAGGCGGCATTCTGGTGGAGGACTGCGAAGCTGTCAGCCGTCAAGCCAGCGCCATCCTGGATGTCGAGGATCCGATCAGCAGCGAGTACACCCTCGAGGTGTCTTCTCCAGGCATGGATCGCCCACTGTTCACACTGGAACAGTTTGCCTCGCATGCCGGCGAACAAGTGAAGATCAAGCTGCGCTCACCCTTCGAGGGTCGTCGTAACTTCCAGGGCCTTCTCCGCGGTGTGGAGGAGCAGGATGTGGTGGTCCAGGTGGACGACCAGGAGTTCCTACTGCCGATCGATTCGATCGACAAGGCCAATATTATTCCCAGTTTTGACTGAGACGTGCCGGGCCCGACGGATTATCCGGGCCCAATGGCTTGCGCAAGGCGAGGCGTACGATGAGCAAAGAAGTACTGCTGGTTGTTGAATCGGTATCCAACGAAAAAGGTGTACCGCCCGGCGTCATTTTCGAAGCGCTGGAGGTGGCCCTGGCCACCGCAACCAAAAAACGTTTTGAAGACGAAGTCGACCTGCGTGTGGAAATCAACCGCCACACCGGTAGCTACGAGACTTTCCGTCGTTGGACCGTGGTCGATGAAGCCGACCTCGATGATCCGGCCATCGAAACCTGGCTGGACAAGATCAAGGACACGCATCCCGAAGCCAAGATTGGCGACGTGATCGAAGAAAAGATCGAATCCATCGAGTTCGGCCGCATCGCCGCGCAGACCGCCAAGCAGGTCATCGTGCAGAAGGTCCGTGAGGCCGAGCGTGCGCAGGTGGTCGATGCCTACCGTGAGCGTGTGGGCGAAATCATCTCCGGTACCGTCAAGAAGGTCACCCGCGACAACGTCATCGTCGACCTGGGCAACAATGCCGAGGCGTTGCTGGCCCGCGAAGACATCATTGCCCGCGAAACTTTCCGTGTGGGTGTGCGCCTGCGTGCACTGCTCAAGGAAATTCGCACCGAAAACCGTGGTCCTCAGCTGATCCTGTCGCGCACCGCGCCGCAGATGCTGATCGAGCTTTTCCGCATCGAAGTGCCGGAAATCGCTGAAGGCCTCATCGAAGTCATGGCCGCTTCCCGTGATCCGGGTTCGCGAGCCAAGATCGCCGTCCGCTCCAAGGACAAGCGCATCGACCCGCAAGGCGCCTGCATCGGCATGCGTGGGTCGCGCGTCCAGGCCGTATCCGGAGAGTTGGGTGGTGAGCGTGTGGATATCGTTCTCTGGGACGATAACCCGGCGCAGTTCGTCATCAACGCCATGTCGCCGGCTGAAGTCGCGGCGATCATCGTTGATGAAGATGCCCATGCCATGGACATCGCCGTCGCCGAAGACAACCTGGCTCAAGCCATTGGCCGTGGCGGTCAGAACGTTCGCCTGGCCAGTCAGTTGACTGGCTGGACCCTGAACGTGATGACCGAGAAGGACATCCAGGCCAAGCAGCAAGCCGAAACTGGCGACATCCTGCGCAATTTCATCGATGAACTGGAAGTCGACGAGGAGCTGGCCCAAGTGCTGGTCGACGAAGGCTTCACCAGCCTTGAAGAAATTGCCTACGTACCGTTGGAAGAAATGCTCAACATCGATGGCTTTGACGAAGATATCGTCAATGAGCTCCGCGCTCGAGCCAAGGACCGTTTGTTGACCAAGGCCATCGCTACCGAAGAAAAACTGGCAGACGCCCATCCGGCCGAAGACCTGCTCTCCCTTGAGGGCATGGACAAGGACCTGGCGGCGGAACTGGCGGTGCGCGGCGTGGTTAACCGCGAAGACCTGGCCGAGCAGTCGATCGACGACCTGCTCGACATCGACGGCATCGACGAAGAGCGTGCCGGCAAGTTGATCATGGCCGCCCGAGCCCACTGGTTCGAGTAATTAGGCGCGGCCTGAGGAGAGAAGTGCATGACGCAAGTCACGGTGAAAGAACTGGCCCAAGAGGTCGAGGCACCGGTAGAGCGCCTGCTGCAGCAGATGCGTGAGGCAGGTCTGCCGCACACCGACGCCGGTCAGGTAGTGACCGACAATGAGAAGCAGACCTTGCTGACTCATTTGAAGAGCAGCCACAAGAGCAAGGCGGAAGAACCGCGCAAGATTACCTTGCAGCGCAAAACCACCAGCACCCTGCGTGTCGCCGGTAGTAAGAGTATCAGCGTAGAAGTACGCAAGAAGAAAGTATTCGTGCAGCGCAGCCCGGAAGAAATCCAGGCTGAGCAGAAGCGTGAGCTCGAAGAGCGCCGTGCAGCTGAAAACGCTGCCCGCGACAAGGTTGACGCTGAAGTGCGTCAGCGCAACGAAGAGCAGGCGCGTCGCCAGGCTGCTGATGCCGCCGCTTCCGCTCCGGCTCCGGCTGCTAAGGCAGAACAGGCTTCTGCCCCTGCCGCTGCGCCGGTCGTAGCCAATGCGCCGACGTCGGAAGACGCTGCCGCCCGTGCGGCCGAGCGCAAGAAAGACGAGACCCGTCGCAACGAAAGCCGCACCCGTGATGACGACCGTCGTCGTGGCGAGGCGCCACGTGTGTCGATCAAGGTCAAGGTCAAGGAAAAGGAAAAGGCTCCGACGCCTCGTGCCGCGCCGCGTACCACCGACGAAGAGAGCGATGGCGCTCGTCGTGGTCGTGGTGGCAAGAGCAAGCTGAAGAAGCGTAACCAGCACGGCTTCCAGAACCCGACCGGTCCGGTCATTCGTGACGTGACCATCGGCGAGACCATCACCGTCTCCGAGCTTGCCAACCAGATGTCCGTCAAGGGCGCTGAAGTGGTCAAGTTCATGTTCAAGATGGGCACCCCGGTGACCATCAACCAGGTGCTCGATCAGGAAACCGCTCAGCTGATCGCCGAAGAGCTGGGCCACAAGGTCACGCTGATCAGCGATTCCGCCCTGGAAGACTCCCTGGCCGAATCCCTGAAGTTCGAAGGCCAGACCGAGTCCCGTGCGCCGGTCGTCACTGTCATGGGTCACGTCGACCATGGTAAGACCTCGCTGCTCGACTACATCCGTCGTGCCAAGGTTGCTGCTGGCGAAGCCGGTGGTATCACCCAGCACATCGGTGCCTACCACGTGGAAACCGACCGCGGCATGGTCACCTTCCTCGACACCCCTGGCCACGCTGCGTTTACCCAGATGCGTGCCCGTGGTGCCAAGGCGACCGACATCGTCATCCTGGTGGTGGCGGCGGACGACGGCGTGATGCCACAAACCCGCGAAGCCGTTCAGCATGCCAAGGCAGCTGGCGTACCGCTGGTGGTTGCGGTCAACAAGATCGACAAGCCTGGTGCTGACCTTGATCGCATCCGTAACGAGCTGTCCGTCGAAGGCGTGACCTCCGAGGACTGGGGTGGTGACACGCCATTCGTCAAGGTTTCGGCCAAGATGGGTACCGGCGTGGACGAGCTGCTCGAAGCGGTGCTGCTGCAGGCCGAGATCCTCGAGTTGACCGCTACGCCGACCGCCCCAGGGCGCGGTGTGGTCGTCGAATCGCGTCTGGACAAGGGCCGCGGCCCAGTCGCTACCATCCTGGTTCAGGACGGTACGCTGCGTCAGGGCGACATGGTGCTGTGCGGCTCCAACTATGGCCGCGTTCGCGCCATGCTGGACGAGAACGGCAAGCCTGTGAAGGAAGCTGGCCCGTCCATCCCGGTCGAAATCCTTGGCCTGGACGGCACACCGGAAGCCGGCGACGAGCTGTCGGTAGTGGCTGACGAGAAGAAAGCCCGCGAAGTTGCCATGTTCCGTCAAGGCAAGTATCGCGAGGTCAAGCTGGCCCGTGCTCACGCAGGCAAGCTGGAAAACATCTTCGAGACCATGGGTCAGGAAGAGAAGAAAACGCTCAACATCGTTCTCAAGACCGATGTGCGCGGTTCTCTCGAAGCGCTGCAGGGTTCGCTCGGCGGCCTGGGCAACGACGAAGTGCAGGTCCGTGTCATTGGTGGCGGCGTAGGTGGTATCACCGAGAGCGATGCCAACCTGGCGCTGGCTTCGAACGCAGTACTGTTCGGCTTCAACGTGCGTGCCGATGCCGGTGCGCGCAAGATCGTCGAGCAGGAAGGTCTGGATATGCGTTACTACAACGTGATCTACGACATCATCGAAGACGTCAAGAAAGCCCTGACCGGCATGCTCGGCAGCGATGTTCGCGAGAACATCCTGGGCGTCGCCGAAGTGCGTGACGTGTTCCGTTCGCCGAAGTTCGGCGCCATCGCTGGCTGTATGGTCATCGAAGGTACCGTCTACCGTAACCGTCCGATCCGCGTACTGCGCGACGACGTGGTCATCTTCGAGGGCGAGCTGGAATCGCTGCGCCGCTTCAAGGACGATGCCGCCGAAGTGCGTAACGGCATGGAGTGTGGTATCGGCGTGAAGAGCTACAACGACGTCAAGGTCGGCGACAAGATCGAAGTGTTCGAGAAAGTCCAGGTGGCTCGTACCCTCTAAGGGTGAGCAGGTTGCAAGCGCCTTGGCGGGCGCTTTGCAGCACCTCTTCAGGCAGCGCCCGGTCAGGCATCGTTCTGACCGGGCGTTTGCCGCTTTACGTTACAGGTAACAAGAATGGCCAAAGAATATAGCCGTACCCAACGCATTGGCGATCAGATGCAGCGCGAGCTGGCTGAGCTGATCCGTCGTGAAGTCAAGGATCCGCGTGTCGGTCTGGTCACCATCACTGCCGTGGATGTGAGCCGCGACCTGGGCCATGCCAAGGTGTTCATCACCGTGATGGGTGAAGAAACCCCCGATGCCGTGCAGCAGTCGCTCAAGGCCCTGAACAGCGCCGCCAGCTTCCTGCGCCTGCACCTGGGTCGCTCCATGCAGCTGCGCAGCGTGCCGCAACTGCATTTCCACTTCGACGAAAGCGTCAGCCGTGGCGTGCACCTGTCGGCATTGATCGAGCGTGCAGTGGCCGAAGACCGCCTGCACAAGGATGCCGACGAGTCTGGCACCAAGGAGTAATCGGTGGCCCAGGTCAAACGCATTCGCCGCAATGTCAGCGGCATCATCCTGCTGGACAAGCCCTTGGGCTTCACCTCCAACGCTGCCTTGCAAAAGGTGCGCTGGTTGCTCAATGCAGAGAAGGCCGGTCACACCGGTAGCCTCGACCCGCTGGCCACTGGCGTCTTGCCGCTGTGCTTCGGCGAGGCCACCAAGTTTTCGCAATACCTGCTCGACTCCGACAAGGGTTACGAGACGGTCATGCAACTGGGCCAGACGACCAACACCGGCGATGCCGAGGGCGAGGTGCTGCGCACCCGCGAGGTGACCGTTGGTCGCGCCGAACTGGAAGCCGCATTGCCCGGTTTTCGTGGCCCGATCAGCCAGATACCGCCCATGTACTCGGCTCTCAAGCGTGACGGTCAGCCGTTGTACAAGCTGGCGCGTGCAGGAGAGGTAGTGGAGCGCGAGGCGCGTTCTGTTACTATTAGCCGTCTTGAACTGCTTGAGTGCGAAGGCACCCGTGCACGCTTGAGCGTTGGCTGCAGCAAAGGCACCTATATTCGTACCCTGGTGGAGGATATCGGTGAAGTGCTGGGCTGCGGTGCGTATGTCGCAGAGCTGCGCAGGACGCAGGCCGGGCGTTTCGCGCTGGCACAGACGGTCACCCTCGAGGAGCTCGAGCAGGCCCACGCCGAAGGCGGCAACGAAGCGCTCGATCGTTTCCTCATGCCGTCGGACAGCGGGCTGCAGGATTGGCCGATGGTGAGTCTGTCCGAGCACAGCGCGTTCTACTGGCTGCATGGGCAGGCAGTGCGTGCACCGGACGCGCCGCAATTCGGCATGGTTCGTGTACAGGATCACAATGCCCGCTTCATCGGTATCGGTGAGGTGAGCGAAGACGGGCGGATCGCGCCACGTCGACTGATTCGGTCGGAATGACCGAAACCATGGGCCCAGGCAGGTGCCGAGGTCCGTGGAGCAGAGGGTGGCTGTCAGTAGGCACGGTCACACCTCTTTCTATTGATACAGGGATAAGTCCCTGGCCTATTGGAACCCGTTCGCGGGGTCCGTTTAATCAGGAGAAGCCTCATGGCCCTCAGCGTTGAAGAAAAAGCTAAGATCGTTGCCGAACACCAGCAAGCCGCCGGCGACACCGGTAGCCCGGAAGTACAGGTTGCTCTGCTGACCGCCAACATCAACAAGCTGCAAGGCCACTTCAAGGCCAACGACAAAGACCACCACTCCCGTCGTGGTCTGATTCGTATGGTCAACCAGCGTCGTAAGCTGCTGGACTACCTGAAGGGCAAAGACACCACCCGTTACAGCGCGCTGATCGCTCGCCTGGGCCTGCGTCGCTAATAGCGGCCTGGTTGGTGGTGTGCATGGCGTGCCGCTGGCTTCGACAGGGCTGTTTCACAGCCTTGTCGTGGGGCACGCCACGCATGACTTCGAGGCTGGCAGCCTGGTAACTCGAGCGGTTTTTTCGTTCGGTTCCAGGCTCCCGGCCTCGAGTTGTATCTGGACGGTAGACAGGGCCGATTCCCTGCACTGCCCAAGCATTCGCAAGAAAACAGTTCCCCCAAGAGCCACTGAAGAAGGTAGGAAACCGTGAACCCGGTAATCAAGACATTCCAGTTCGGTCAATCGACCGTTACTCTCGAAACGGGCCGCATTGCCCGTCAGGCAACCGGCGCCGTGCTGGTCACCGTCGACAACGACGTCACCGTGCTGGTGACCGTGGTCGGTGCCAAGCAAGCTGATCCAGGCAAGGGCTTCTTCCCGTTGTCGGTTCACTACCAGGAAAAAACCTACGCTGCCGGCAAGATCCCCGGTGGTTTCTTCAAGCGTGAAGGCCGTCCTTCCGAGAAAGAAACCCTGACCTCGCGCCTGATCGACCGTCCGATCCGTCCGCTGTTCCCTGAAGGGTTCATGAACGAAGTGCAGGTCGTCTGCACCGTGGTTTCCACCAGCAAGAAGACCGACCCCGATGTCGCCGCGATGATCGGTACCTCGGCGGCCCTGGCCATCTCCGGCATTCCATTCGAAGGCCCGATTGGCGCGGCACGCGTTGCCTTCCACGAAAGCACCGGCTACCTGCTGAACCCAACGTACGAGCAACTGGCGGCTTCTAGCCTGGACATGGTTGTCGCCGGTACCGAAACCGCCGTGTTGATGGTTGAATCGGAAGCCAAAGAGCTCACCGAAGACCAGATGCTGGGCGCCGTGCTGTTCGCCCACGATGAGTTCCAGGCCGTCATCCAGGCCGTCAAGGAACTGGCTGCCGAAGCCGGCAAGCCAACGTGGGACTGGCAGCCCGCTGCCGCCAACACCGAGCTGATGAACCTGGTACGTGCCGAGTTCGGCGAGCAGGTGTCGCAGGCCTACACCATCACCCAGAAAGCGGACCGCTACACCCGCCTGGGCCAGCTGCGCGATGAAGCCATTGCCCGCCTGAGCAACGAAGAAGCCGGCCCGACCGCTGGCCAGATCAAGGAAATCTTCGGCGAGCTGGAATACCGCACCGTGCGCGAGAACATCGTGAACGGCAAGCCGCGCATCGACGGCCGTGACACCCGCACCGTGCGCCCGCTGAACATCGAAGTCGGTGTTCTGCCCAAAACCCACGGCTCGGCACTGTTCACCCGTGGCGAAACCCAGGCGCTGGTCGTTGCCACCCTCGGTACTGCCCGTGACGCACAGTTGCTGGACACCCTGGAAGGCGAAAAGAAAGACCCCTTCATGCTGCACTACAACTTCCCACCGTTCTCGGTCGGTGAGTGTGGTCGCATGGGCGGCGCTGGCCGTCGTGAAATCGGCCACGGTCGTCTGGCGCGTCGCGGCGTGCAGGCGATGCTGCCAAGCGACAGCGAGTTCCCGTACACCATCCGTGTCGTCTCGGAAATCACCGAGTCCAACGGTTCCAGCTCCATGGCGTCGGTCTGCGGTGCCTCGCTGGCCCTGATGGATGCCGGTGTACCGATGAAAGCACCGGTTGCCGGTATCGCTATGGGTCTGGTCAAGGAAGGCGAGAAGTTTGCCGTTCTGACCGACATCCTGGGTGACGAAGACCACCTCGGCGACATGGACTTCAAGGTAGCCGGTACCGCCAAGGGCGTCACCGCCCTGCAGATGGACATCAAGATCAACGGCATCACCGAAGAGATCATGGAAATCGCCCTGGGCCAGGCCCTGGAAGCGCGCCTGAACATCCTCGGCCAGATGAACCAGATCATTGCCCAGTCGCGTACCGAGCTGTCGGCCAACGCGCCGACCATGATCGCCATGAAAATCGACTCGGACAAGATCCGCGACGTGATCGGCAAGGGCGGCGCCACCATTCGCGCCATCTGCGAAGAGACCAAGGCTTCGATCGATATCGAAGACGACGGCTCGATCAAGATCTTCGGCGAAACCAAGGAAGCGGCAGACGCTGCCAAGCAGCGCATCCTGGGCATCACTGCCGAGGCCGAGATTGGCAAGATCTACGTGGGCAAGGTCGAGCGTATTGTCGACTTCGGCGCCTTCGTCAACATCCTGCCTGGCAAGGATGGCCTGGTGCACATCTCCATGCTGAGCGATGCGCGCGTCGAGAAAGTCACCGACATCCTCAAGGAAGGTCAGGAAGTCGAAGTGCTGGTACTGGACGTGGATAACCGCGGCCGTATCAAGCTGTCCATCAAGGACGTCGCGGCTGCGAAGGCTTCTGGCGTCTGATCGCCTAGCGCTTCACAAAGGGCTCCCGCGGGAGCCCTTTTTTTGGATCTATACTGGGCTGTGCCCGTGTAAATACAAAAACAGACACGGAACTTTTAGCGGACTTGCATCTTGCATGCAGGTTTATCGCGCAGGTTGCAGAATGCACGAGCGGTGAACGATGCGATGATACGTAAGTCATTGATTTAAAAGGAATCAAGCGAAGCGTAAAACCTGGCACAAGCCATGCAACTACCTGTTTACCTGCCGCCAGACACATGGCGCAGACCTTTCGAAAAACAGGAGTGACTCACATGAAGAAGTTCGCCATTGCTGCCGCTACTGCTACCGCTCTGACCCTGACCATGGCCAACGCCGCTTTCGCAGCCCAGGCCACCCAGGCTCCGGTAATGCTGGCTGCCAACACTATGGATGACGCTAAGCAAGAAGGCTCTGACACCTGGATCACCACCAAGGTCAAAGCGGATCTGCTGACCGAGAAAGGCGTACCAGGCAGCGACATCAAAGTAGAAACCAGCCACGGCGTAGTCTCTCTGTCCTCGGACGTCAAAGTGACCGAGTCGCAAAAAGAAGTGGCCGTGCGCGTTGCCAAGAACATCAAAGGCGTCAAGAGCGTAATGGCTGACGGCCTGAAAGCTGAATAAGGATCGTCCTGTCGGCCAAATGGATTTGGCCAGCTACAACAAAAGCCCCGGCCTGTGCCGGGGCTTTTTCGTGGAAGCTTTCATTGAGCCGCATAGGCTTGGCATCAAGCCTTAGGAGTCACGATCAGTCGGCATCCAGGTGCATTGGCGTGACAACGCGGCCATCTTTTTCGGGCTGCCCCAGGTGGGTGTCGATGAAGTACACCCTATCGTCTTCAAGCTTGGCTTTGTCCACCAGGTAATCCTTGATACTGCTGGCCCGCTCCTGCCCCAGAGTGCGTAACAGAGCCGTGCTTTCGGCCCAGAACTTGAGCACGGCGTTGCGAAGGTTGGCAGTGCGCGCGTCGCGGTCAAGCTGCTCCCATTCGGCAGGCGGTTGCTGCTTGAGGCGGCTGCGGTAAATGCCTTCGAGCATCGCTGGCTTGTCGGCCTCGTCGACCACCATCAGGGACGCACTGGCCGGTACCTTGTCACCGCGCCGCTGCAGAATCTTGTACCAGGTGGCCTGATATTCCCGCTCCAGACGCTGTTGGGCAAGAATGGGGCCGTCGCTTGCCTGAGCGCTGGTGCCTTCGATTTCCAGGCGCAGTTCCGGCCGCTTTCTCAGCCCTTCGGCAAGTTTATCCAAGGATGCTTGGGCATCGCCTGCCAGCTCGCTGGACCCGGGTGCAAAGGCCACAGTGCCCAAGTCTTCGGCGCCGCCTCCGGCAACAAGGCCACCGATGAGCTTGAACGGTGCCTGCGCGGCGCGCAGCACCAGGTTGCGCAAGGTTTGCCACACGATCGGCATCACGCTGAACTGCGGGTTGTTCAGATCGCCCGCAACGGGCAACTCGATGGAAATCTTGCCGTGAGTGTCTTTGAGCAGCGCCACTGCGAGGCGAATCGGCAGATCGACCGCGTCCGGGCTGTCCACTTTCTCCCCAAGTTGCAACTGCTCAACGACCACCTTGTTCTCGGCTTTGAGTTGGCCCTTGGTGATCAGGTAGTGCAGGTCCAGGTTCAGCCGGCCTTTGCGGATGCGGTAGCCGGCAAACTTGCCCGAGTAGGGCGTCAGGGTGGTCAGTTCGACGCGTTTGAACACGGCGGCGATGTCCAGGCTCGCGAGTGGGTCGAATGGGTTGAGGCCACCTTTGATGGTGACGGGTGCGTACCGGTCAACCTTGCCTTGCACATCCACCGGGGCAGGGAGGGGCTTGCGGTTATCGATGGTCCCCACCTGGCCGTTGAGCTGTTGCACGGCCGTGGCGAAATTGGGCGTGAGCGACAGGTCGGCGAAGTTGGCCGAACCGTCCTTGATCACGATCTGGCCAATGTGGATACCGAGCGGCTTTTCCTCGGTGGCGCTTGCAGGCTGGGGCTGGGCCTTGGCAGGCGCATCGTTTGACTGTGGGATCAACAGGTCATTGATGTTGGTAGTACGGTCTTCGTTGATGATGAAGCGTGCATAAGGCTGTTGCAGTGTCACCTTGGCGATCGACAGGGCATCGCCATGCACATACGTCAGGCCATCGAGGTTGACCTGCTGCCATTTGACGAAGTCCCGGCTCTTGATGGTGTCGAGGGTGTGCAACTGATTCACCTGCGCTTTGCCGCTTACCGTCAAGGCCAACGGCGAGGTACTTTTCAGGTCCACCTTCAGGTCGCTGTCGAGCATACCGCTGCGCAGCTCCAACAGAATGAAGGGGCTGATGTAGGCTTGGGCTAACCGCAGGTCGATGTCCCGGGTGCCGACATCCAGCTTGGCCCACACCGGCGCCAGGTTGACCTGGCCCTGGCCCTGCAGGGTGCCTTGCTTGCCGATGCCGGTGTCGAACTTGACCGTGAAGGGCTTCTGGTTGAGGCTGTCGAAGCCCTTCAAGTCAGCGTTCAAGGGGCCTACGTCCAGGGTGACCGGTTCTTTTTGCGTGCGGTCTGCCAGGTGAACACGGTAGTTCCTGAGCTGGACATCATTAAGCAACACCTGCCAGGGCTTGCTTGGGGCCGCTGGCGTCTGCGGTGCAGCTGAAGCCCCTGCAGTGGGCGGCTCGGCCTTTTCAGCTGGTGTTGGCTTGCCAGGCTCGCCGGCAAACAGCACCTGCCAATCGAGCTGACCGTCCTTCTCCAGCGCTGCCCAGGTTTCCAGTTTTTCACTGCGTACCTTGCCGATCGTGACCTGCTGCTTGACCAGGTCGACGGAGGCATCACTCAACTCCAGATTGGCGAGCCTTGCCAACGGACGACCATTCGGAGCCTTGATGGCAAAGGGCGCCACCCGCACCGAGGCTTTTTCCAGACGCAGTTCGGTCTTATCTGCCAGGTTGAGCCGATAATGCGTGCTCAGGCTGAGCTTGCCGTCTTCCAGCACCAAGGGCACCGCATCGCGCACATAGGGCCAGAACAGCTTCATCTTGCTGTCGGTGACCTTGAGCGTGCCTTCGGACGCGATAGGCGCTAGGCTCAACGTGCCCTGCCAGTCGATGCGCCCACCGTTGGGACCGTTGGCCACCATGGTCATGTCGGCATTGTCATTGGCGAGGGTGCTGAGGTTCTTCAATTCCAGGCCAAGGTTGTCGTAGAGAAACTCGATCGGCTCGCTGGGACGCAGGTCTTCGAAACGCACGAAACCCTGCTCAAGCTTGATGCTGCCGATACGCAGCGGGAAAGGATCGCCTGGGGGTGTATCGGGCTCGCTTTTGCTGGCAGGCAGTTGGAAAAGGCGAGCGAGGTTGAGCGTGCCATCTTTGGCAAATAGCACTTCGGTGCGTGGTTTGACCAACTCGAGGGCGTCAAGGTGCAGCGCGCCGGTCCATAGGCTGTCCAGCGACAGGTTGGCGTACAGTTTTTCGAAGCCAACCTGCTCTTTACCGGGCTCGCCGATCTGCAAGCCCCACAAGGTCAACTCAAGGCTGAAGGGGTTGAACTCGGCCCGCTGGAGGTGGGCCGGCACCGTGGCGTAGTGGGCGAGCTGCTGGTTGGCGATACGCAGCGCGACGCCCGGAAGAATGAAAAAGCCAAGCAGGCTGTACAGGGCGAGCAACGCCAGCAGTGCGCCGATGGCGCGAGTCAGTCCTTTGTACATGAATCGCTTCGTCTGTCCGGGCCGGGATGCCTTGGAGTATGGCACGTTAAATCAGTTCCGCTGAGGTGCGCTCAGTGCTTATTCGATGCCCATGCGGCGCCTGGCCCGGTGCGCAGACCCGTCGCGCATGGCCCAGCGCAATACCGGTGCGGTGCCTTGCACGCCCAGGCGGATCAACCGTTTTTGCCAATGGCCCGGTTCGAGGCCAAGCTGCTGTTGTGCCCACTGTGGCAGCAGCTCGATACCGGCGTTCAGCATCAGCTTGCCCACCGGTTTTGCCAGTCGGCTGGGCGCAGGGGCGTCGAGCAGAATACTCATGACTTCCTGACTGCGGGCATCGCAGCTCAGTTGTGGGCGCATCGCATGCAGGTAGTGTTCGACCTCACGGCGCGAGCGTGGCACGTCCAGGGCGCCCAGGCGTTCGGCGATCAGGGCGATTTCCTGGTAGTAAGCGTCTTGGTCGGCCAGGGACAAGCGGGGGTTGCGGTAACGCAAGTGAGCGGCCAGAAAGCTGCTGACCTCGGCCACATGCACCCAGGTCAGCAGGTGAGGGTCGCTGGCCGCATAGGGGCGGCCATCCGGCGCAGTGCCTTCGACTTGCAGGTGTATCCGGCGCACTTTTTCGATCAGCCAGTGCGCATCTTCGGTCGCACCGAACGTGGTCCCTGAAATGAACTGGCTGGTGCGCCGCAGGCGCCCGATCAAGTCATGGCGAAAGTTGGAATGGTCCCAGACCCCAGCGAGCGCCAGCGGGTGCAGCAACTGCAGCATCAGTGCGCTGATGCCGCCGACCAGCATGCTGGGGAAGTCGCCATGCACCCGCCAACTGACACTGTCGGGCCCGAACAGGCCAGGGTCGCCCTTGGGCGACTCCAGGTCGAGCTGCCCCAACGCCAGGCCGGTGAGGCTCATGGCTTGTTGTTCGATACGGCGGCGAAGCGCTTCCATGGTGACCTGCAGGGCTGGGCAGCCTGGGTAGCGGCCGCCGGTTATCGGTTCAGGCGAGTGTCGATCAACCCTTGGACGACGCTCGGGTCGGCCAGGGTAGAGGTGTCGCCCAGGCTGTCGAGCTCGTTACAGGCGATCTTGCGCAGTATACGCCGCATGATCTTACCCGACCGTGTCTTGGGCAGAGCCGGAGCCCATTGCAGCAGCTCGGGCTTGGCGAAGCTGCCGATCTCCTTGCCGACGAGCGCCAGTAACTGGGCCTTGAGGTCTTCATCGGGGCTGACACCGTTCATGGTGGTCACGAAGGCGTATACACCCTGGCCCTTGAGATCGTGGGGGTAACCCACCACGGCTGCTTCGGCCACGCTGTCGTGAAGCACCAGGGCGCTTTCGACCTCCGCCGTGCCGATGCGATGTCCGGACACGTTGATCACATCGTCCACGCGCCCAGTGATCCAGTAATGCCCGTCGGCATCGCGCCTGGCGCCATCCCCGGTGAAGTAGTAGCCGGGCATGGGCTTGAAGTAGGTGTCGACCATGCGTTGGTGATCGCCATGGACGCTGCGAATCTGCCCCGGCCAGCTGGCCTTGATCGCCAGCAGCCCAGCCCCTGGACCCTCGATGACCTGGCCCTTGTCGTCAAGCAGCACCGGCTGCACGCCGAACATGGGTTGGGTGGCGCAGCCAGGCTTGAGGGTCTGGGTGCCGGGCAGTGGCGTGAGCATGATGCCGCCGGTTTCGGTCTGCCACCAGGTGTCGACGATGGGGCAGCGGCGCTGTCCGACCTCATCGAAATACCAATGCCAGGCTTCCGGGTTGATCGGTTCACCCACGCTGCCCAGCAGGCGCAGGCTCGCACGGGAGGTACTTTGCAGGGGCGCAAGCCCTTCGCGCATCAGGGCGCGCAGGGCGGTGGGTGCGGTGTAGAAGATGTTGACCTGATGCTTGTCCACCACTTGCCAGAGCCGCGAGCTGTCGGGGTAGTTGGGCACGCCCTCGAACATCAGCGAGATGGCGCCATTGGCCAGAGGGCCATACACGATGTAACTGTGGCCGGTGACCCAGCCGACGTCGGCGGTGCACCAGAAGACTTCCCCCTGCCGGTAGTCGAACACCACGTCGAATGTCATGGCCGCTTGCAGCAAGTACCCCGCCGTGGTGTGCAGCACGCCTTTGGGTTTGCCGGTGCTGCCGGATGTGTAGAGGATGAACAGCGGCGCCTCTGCCTCCATGGGTTCGGGCGGGCAAGTCTCGTCGACCTGCTCGATGGCGTGGTGGTACCAGAGGTCACGACCGTCGTCCCACGCGACATCACCCCCAGTGCGCCGCACGACCACGACGGTGCTGACGGCTGGGCAGCTGGCCAGCGCCTTGTCGACATTCTGTTTGAGGGCGATGCGCTTGCCGCCGCGTACGCCTTCGTCAGCGGTGATGACGGTGCGGCAGTCGGCATCGAGGATACGGTCACGCAGCGCGTCGGGGGAAAAACCACCGAACACCACGGAGTGAACAGCGCCTATGCGCGCGCACGCGAGCATGGCGAACGCGGCTTCGGGGATCATCGGCATGTAGATGCATACCCGGTCACCTTTGGCCACGCCTCGCGACTTCAATACATTGGCCAGGCGACACACCTGGCGGTGCAGTTCACGGTAGCTGATGGCCTTGGTGTCACTGGGGTCGTCGCCTTCCCACAGCAGGGCGGTCTGCTCGGCCCGCGTGGCCAGGTGGCGATCGATGCAGTTGTAGCTGACGTTCAGTTGGCTTCCGTCGAACCAACGGGCGTGGCCAGTGCGCAGGTCCGACCGTTGAACCTGGGACCATGGCTTCATCCAGGTCAGGCGTTGCGCTTGAGTGGTCCAGAAGGTATCCGGGTCTTCGACCGACTGGCGGTACAGGCGGTCATAGTCGTCCTGGGAAAGGGCTGCCGCCTGACTGACGGCGAGGGCGTGCGGGTAATGTCGGAGATCGAACATGGCGGTGGTCCTGCTCTTGTAAGGGGCGAGGCACGGCAACGGCTATTGAGTAGGACAGTTTTGGGGGGAGGGGTGTTCAACCGGTCCGGCGATTGGGCGGTCACGGGCTACAGGGACAGTGGAGCTGCAGACTGGCTTGCTGCGCAGGCTTCACTCACGTGCGATAGGCGCTGCGCGGCAGCCCCGCCAATCGCCCGGAAGCGAACTGCAGAAGCTACGGCGCACTTTTTTCACGCCCTGCCTGACGAGCAGGATGCACTGCCAGGCAGAGGGTGGGATCAGCCGCGATGGCGGCCGCGGAAGTAATTGATCAGGCCCTGGGTAGAACCGTCCTCGGCAACCTCTTCCTGGCTGCCCACAAGACGCTGGTACACACCCTTGCCCAGCTCCTTGCCCAATTCCACGCCCCATTGGTCGAAGGCATTGATACCCCAGACCACGCTCTGCACGAACACCTTGTGCTCATACATGGCCACCAGGGCGCCCAGCCGGCGTGGGCTGATACGCTCGACCACCAAGGTGTTGCTCGGACGATTGCCCGGAATGACCTTGTGCGGGGCGAGCTTTTGCACATCGGCTTCGCTCATGCCCTTGGCACGCAGTTCGGTCTCGGCTTCCTCGCGCGTCTTGCCCAGCATCAGCGCCTGGCTCTGGGACAGACAGTTGGCGTACAGCCACTGGTGGTGGTCGGCCACCGGGTTGAAGCTGACGACCGGCACGATGAAGTCGGCCGGGATCAGCTGTGTGCCCTGGTGCAGCAATTGGTGATAGGCATGCTGGCCGTTGCAGCCCACGCCGCCCCAGATCACCGGGCCGGTCTCGGTTTTCACCGGGGTGCCGTCCTGCAGCACGCTCTTGCCGTTGGACTCCATGTCCAGCTGTTGCAGGTGCTTGGTGATGTTGCGCAGGTAGTGGTCGTACGGCAGGATCGCGTGGCTGCTGGCACCCCAGAAATTGCCGTACCACACGCCCAGCAGCGCCAGCAGCACGGGCATGTTCTTCTCGAACGGCGCGCTCTGGAAATGCTGGTCCATGGTGTAGGCACCGGAGAGCAGTTCCTTGAAGTTGGCGGTGCCGATGGCAAGCGCAATCGGCAGGCCGATGGCGGACCACAGCGAATAGCGCCCACCGACCCAGTCCCACATCGGGAAGATGTTCTCTTCGCGGATGCCAAACGCCACGGCGGCGGCCTTGTTGCTGGAAACGGCGATGAAGTGGCGGTACAGCTCGGCTTCCGAGCCGCCCTGGGCCAGGTACCAGGTACGTGCGGCCATTGCGTTCTTCAGGGTCTCGAGGGTGTTGAACGACTTGGACGAGACGATGAACAGGGTGGTTTCGGCGCGCAGGCTGGCCGACAGTTCGTGGAACTCGCTACCGTCGATGTTCGCCAGGTAATGGCAGCGTACACCGCGCTGGGCGTAAGGCATCAGCGCTTCGGATACCAGTTCCGGGCCCAGGAACGAGCCACCGATACCAATGTTGACTACGTCGGTGATGGGCTTTTCGCTGTAGCCACGCCACAGGCCATCATGGATGCGGCCTACCAGCTCGGTGATCTGGTTGAGCACCTTGTGCACTTCCGGCATGACGTTCACGCCGTTGACGCTGAGCTTGTCACCCACCGGGCGGCGCAGGGCGGTGTGCAGCACCGGCCGGCCTTCGGAGGCGTTGATGATCTCGCCGCTGAACATCGAGGTGATGGCGTCCTTGAGGCCCACTTCGTCGGCCAGGTTTACCAGCAGGTCACGTGTCTGTTCGGTGATCAGGTTCTTGGAATAATCCAGGAACAGGCCACAGGAGCTCAGGGAGAATTGTTCGAAGCGCTGAGGATCGGCGGCGAAGGCTTCACGCATGCTGAAGCCTTGCATGGCATCGCGGTGCTGCTTGAGCGCCTGCCAGGCGGGTAGAGCCGTGACATCGTGGGGGGTACGGTAATACGCCATTGCGCGGGGGTCCCTTGGTCCGTGGTGATGCGTTGGACACGGCAGTCATTGCCGGGTTCAGGCTGGCATCATTATAGGCAAAGGTCCGGCGCTGGGAATGGGGGGCGTTCAAGTAGATGAGGTGCCTGGGCACCCCAGGCCGTTCAGGCAGTCGTGTCCTGCACTTGCACGTACAGGTTGTCGATCAGGCGGGTGTTGCCCAGGTAAGCCGCCGCGATGACCACCAGGTCTCGGTCATCGACCACGGCCGGGCGCAGGGTCAGGGCATGCCGTACTTCCAGGTAATCGGTGCGCAGACCGGCTGTACTCAACTGGGCCTGGCCGTCGGCCACCAGCGTGGCGAAGTCCTTTTGGCCATGGGCGATGGCAGCTGCCAGTGTCTGGAGTACCCGATACAGCACTGGCGCTGTTGCCCGCTGCTCTGGGGTGAGGTAGCCGTTGCGCGATGACAGTGCCAAACCGTCTGCGGCGCGCACCGTAGGCAGGCCCATCACCTGGATCGGCATGTTCAGGTCGCGCACCATGGCGCGGATGACTGCCAGCTGCTGATAGTCCTTTTCGCCAAAGACCGCGAGGTCAGGCTGCACCATGTTGAACAATTTGCTGACCACGGTGGCCACGCCTTCGAAGTGCCCTGGCCGACTGGCGCCGCACAGCCCTTGCGACAGGGTGGGCACGCTGACCCGCGTCTGCACGCTCATCCCGTCCGGATACATTTCATCCACGCCAGGGGCAAACAGCAGGTTGCAGCCCGATTCGACCAACAGCTGCTGGTCGGCTGCCAACGTGCGAGGGTATTTGTCCAGGTCTTCATTGGCCCCGAACTGCAGCGGGTTGACGAAGATGCTGGCAACGACGAAGTCGGTGCATTGCGCGGCCTTGACCACCAGGGCCGCATGGCCGCTGTGCAGGTTGCCCATGGTCGGCACGAAGCCGATGCGCTTGCCTTCGTTGCGGGCGCGGGCTACGGCGGCGCGCAGCTCCCGCACGGTCTTGACTGTATTCATGCGCTGAACCCGTGTTCACTGGCGGGGAAGGTGACCTGCTTGACGGCCTGGACATAAGCGGCGAGGGCGCTGGCGATGTCAGGTTGGCCGTCCATGAAGTTCTTCACGAACTTGGGCACCCGACCGCTGAGAGACAGGCCGAGCATGTCGTGCAGCACCAGTACCTGACCATCGGTGGCGTTGCCGGCACCAATGCCGATGACCGGGATGCGCACGGCCTGGGTGATCGCTGCGGCCAGATCGCTCGGCACGCACTCGAGCAAGAGCATCGCGGCGCCCGCGGCTTCAAGGGCGATGGCATCGGCCTGCATCTGCCGGGCTTGTGCCTCAAGGCGGCCTTGTACTTTATAGCCGCCGAGCACGTTTACGGTCTGAGGTGTCAGGCCCAGGTGGGCGCACACAGGCACACCGCGCTCGGCCAGCAGCCGGATGGTCTCGGCCAGCCAGGCTGCACCTTCGATCTTGACCATATGGGCGCCGGCCTGCATCAGCGCCGCACTGTTGGCAAAGGCCGATTCGGGCGTGGCGTGGGCCATGAAAGGCAAGTCGGCGAGAATCAATGCGCCGTGATTGCCGCGCTTGACCGAGGCGGTGTGGTAGGCCATGTCTGCCGTGGTGACCGGCAAGGTGCTGTCATGGCCTTGCAAGACCATGCCCAAGGAGTCGCCCACCAGCAGGACGTCGACGCCAGCCTGGCTGGCTGCCTTGGCGAACGTCGCGTCATAGCAGGTCAGCATGGCGATTTTTTCACCCTTGGCCTTCAGGCCATTGAGGGTGGAAAGGGTTACTTCAGGCATGTAGAGAGTTCCTCATTCTGGCGCCAGGGGAAACGACTGCATGCAACCTGAGTAGTCATCTTCCGCGGCGGCACATCATCGCGCGTGATGTTCTGGCACAGGTCCGTCCGGGCCTCGATAGGGGTGCGCAACACGGGGGTGCTACGCGGGTGGCCTATAGTCGTGAGCGAAATGAGGGAAGTCAATCACCCTGTTACCGCATTGTTACGATCAGAGTGTTACTGGCGTTACTGCCTTAACGAACGGCCGGTTACAGGCGTTCGAGGCCAATGCAAGGGCAGGCGGCGAGCAGCTGGGACAATTGGCGGCCATCGGCAAGCCGGAAGTCTGCAGGTACCAGTTCGGCCAGCGGATAAAGCACGAAGGGCCTGGCATGCATGTGGTAGTGCGGTACCTGCAGGCGCGGCAGGTCCAGCACCTGGTCGCCGTACAGCAGGATGTCCAGGTCGAGGGTGCGCGGCCCCCAGCGTTCCTTGCGCACCCGGCCCTGGTCGTTTTCGATGGCCTGCAAGGCATCGAGCAGGTCAAGTGGCGCCAAGGCGCTGTCGAGCGCGGCGACCGCATTGGTGTAGCGGGGCTGACCCGGCAGTAGCGAATCGCTGGTATACAGCGCCGAAGCAGCCACCAGTCGCGTTGCCTGGACCTGATCGAGGGCGTCCAGGGCGCTGCGCAACTGCTCGGCCGGGGCATCCAGATTGCTGCCCAAGCCGACGTACACGCGGATGCTCACTCGAAGGCCTCTTCACCACCGCGCTTGCGCTTGCTGTTGCTGCGCTTGCGTTTGCGGGACGCACCGCCTTCATCACGGCTGCCCAGGTCGCGAATCATGTCGCGGCGCTCGCTGTCATTGGCTTCCTGATACTCGGTCCACCACTGGCCAAGGTCATCGGTTTCTTCGCCAGCGCTTTCGCGCAGCAGCAGGAAATCGTAACCGGCACGGAAGCGCGGATTGTCCAGCAGCATGTCGGCGCGTTTACCGCTGCGGCGCGGCAGGCGTTCCTGCATATCCCAGATTTCGCGGATCGGCAGCGTGAAGCGCTTGGGGATGGCGATGCGCGCGCATTGCTCGGCGATCAGGTCATGGGCTGCGCCGTTCATGGCCGGAATCGGTGGCACCCCTTGGTTCTGCAGGTGCAGAACGCGTGCTGGCAGGGCAGGCCACAACAGGGCTGCGAACATGAAGGCAGGCGTTACCGGCTTGCCTTGCTTGACGCGCAGGTCCGTGTTGCTCAGCGCCTGGCTGATCAGCGTGTGGGTATAAGTGGGGCGGTCTTCCAGCGCCTGGGCACTGGCGGGGAACAGGGGTTCGAACAGCTGCAGGTCGACCAGCATTTCGAACACCATGGCGCCCTGGCCCGAAAGGAACAGCTTCAGGCTCTCTTCGAACAGCCGCGCCGGCGGTATTTCGCGTAGCAACGGCGCCAGTTCGCGGATCGGCTGTACGGTGTGCTTTTCGATACCGAAGTCGAGCTTGGCTGCGAAACGCACCGCACGCAGCATGCGTACTGGGTCTTCCTGGTAGCGATGGGTAGGATCGCCGATCAGGCGCAACAGGCGATTGCGCACATCGTGCACGCCGTTGGCGTAATCGAGGATGCGCTCGCTGACCGGATCGTAATACAGCGCGTTGATGGTGAAGTCGCGGCGCTGCGCGTCTTCTTCCAAGGTGCCATATACGTTGTCGCGCAAGATTCGCCCGCTGGCATTATGGGACGAGCGGTGGCTGTCGCCCTGATCGTCCTCGGAGTGAGGGGCGCGGAAGGTGGCGACTTCAATGATTTCACGGCCGAAATGCACGTGAACCAACTTGAAGCGGCGGCCGATGATCCGCGCGTTACGGAACTCGGCGCGTACCTGTTCGGGGGTGGCGCTGGTGGCCACGTCGAAGTCTTTCGGCGTGATGCCCAGCATCAGGTCGCGGACACAACCACCGACTAGATAAGCCTGGTAACCGGCGCTCTGCAGGCGCTCCACGATGTTTACCGCATGGCGGCTGAACTGGTGGCGCTGCAGCGAATGCTGGCTTTTGTTGATCACCTCGGGCGTGGTACGCCGGTGGTGCTGGCCCGGTACGGGCGGGCGGAACGACTGGAACAGCTTCTTCAGCATGGGATGCACTGTTTGAAGGAATGTTCGGCCAAGAATATGAGAATGGCCGCATGATAGGCGGGGATTCTAGCATTTACTCGCGGGATGGTGTAGGCGGTCGCAGAATGCCTGCCCAAAGGCAGAAACGACAAGGGGAGCCTAAGCTCCCCAAGAAGTCGTTGCGTGTGCTCTTATTGTTTTTTTTGCGGGCTTCTTGTTTTTGTTGAGCGCCCTGCCACTAAGCGCGAAGCTTGTGGACGACCCCCAAGCCAGGGGTAAAGAGCAAACGGATTGCTTTGGCCGCTGATGTCACGTTGATCGTCGATCCATCCAGTTCAGGTGCTGCTTTTTAGTGCAGTTTTTGTTGTTCTCTGCCTGGGTGTGGGGCAAGCCCCAAACATGCATCCTCTCCAAAAGAATCAGTTAGCTGCGCCTCCGCCGTCTTGTTCTTATTGTGCGTGAGTCGTTTCGTCTTGTTCTTATTGTGGGTTGCAGTGCTTGTTATTGTTTTTGTACTAAGCATATAGCAGAAGGCGTGCCAACTTTGGCTGGCCCAGCAAATCCGGGGGTTTGGTCATTTCTGCAGGGTTGCATCCCAGGGGCGCAACGTGTTTTTCGTTACCGTTTGCCTCGGTAACTGTTACGTGCCAGCAGGCAGGTAACAGATTTTTGCAGAGGGGGAGGGTGCGGGGAATGGGTTTGAGCCCTATTACGAGGAAGGGCTTTGCAGGGTGACCGAAGACGGGCAGGAGATGACGCCTGCCCGGTTGAATCAGTTCTCGCTGGTGGCGTTGGTTTTACGGCGTGGAATACCCAGGCGCTGCCTGCGCTCCCAAAGGCATTTACGGCTGACGCCCAGCTTGCGTGCCAGCTCGGTCTCCGTCATGTGGTCCTGATGCTCCAACACGAAATGCTGGAAGTAGTCCTCCAGCGACAGGTCTTCGGTCGGCTCATGACTGGCCGTGGCGGCACCGGCCACGGTCAGCGTACTGTCGAGCAGCTCGTCCTCGTCCAGCTCGCTGAGCTCGATGTCGATGCCCAACAGCTCCGCCGAAATTTCCGGGCTCTCGCTCAGGATCACCGCGCGCTCCACGGCGTTTTCCAGTTCTCGCACGTTGCCGGGCCAGCTGTAGTGACGAATGGCCTGCTCTGCCTCGGAAGAGAAGTGCAGATCGTCGCGCCCGATCCGCGCGCACTGGCGGGCCAGGAAGGCACTGGCAATTTCGTTCACATCGCTGCCACGCTCGCGCAGGGCAGGTAGCTTGAGCGCGATCACGTGCAAGCGGTAATACAAGTCTTCACGGAACTGACCGGCCTTGGCCAGGTTTTTCAGGTCTCGGTGAGTGGCCGCGATCAGGCGCACGTCGACCTTTTGCGACTGCACCGAACCCACCCGGCGAATTTCCCCTTCCTGAAGCACGCGCAACAGGCGCGCCTGAGCTTCGAGTGGCAGTTCGCCGATCTCGTCAAGGAACAAGGTGCCGCCGTCAGCAGCCTCCACCAGCCCGGCCCGGCCTGCGCTGGCGCCGGTAAAGGCGCCCTTTTCGTGACCGAACAGCTCGGACTCGATGAGCGTTTCGGGAATCGCCGCGCAGTTGACCGAAATCATCGGTGCCTTGGCCCGCCGAGACAGGTTGTGCAGCGCGCGGGCGACCAGTTCCTTGCCGGTGCCTGATTCACCCTGGATCAGCACATTGGAATCGGTAGGGGCGACCTTGCGGATCTTGTTGAACATGTCCTGCATGGGGGCGCAGGAACCGATGATGCCGATATCTCCGTTGGTCGCCGGTGCGCTGGCTTTGTCCGCCGGGGCAGACTTGCCGGAAACCGGGCGTGGCTCAGGGGCTGCGGGAGGCGCGCTTGGCCGATCACGCAGGATGCGCGCAACCGCCTGGAGCATCTCATCATGATCGAACGGCTTGGCGATGTAGTCGACCGCGCCCATTTTCATCGAGTCCACGGCCGAGCGCAGGCTGGCGTAGCTGGTCATGATCAGCACAGGCCTGCCCTCGCCGAGCTTGATCAACTCGGTGCCAGGGGCACCCGGCAGGCGCAGGTCGCTGACGATCAGGTCGAAGGTCGCAATGCTGAAGCGTTCCTGTGCTTCCTGCACCGAGCCGGCTTCGCTGACCTGGTACTGGTTCCGTTCGAGCAGGCGTCGCAGGGCCGAGCGGATGATGGTTTCGTCTTCGACGATCAGAATATGCGGCATTGATTCAATTCTCTCGACGGTCTCGATTTTCAGGGGACGTCGCTACGACATGCCGGGGCAGGGTCACGCGGATCCGTGTGCCACGTTGCCGTTCGATATCGGCCGGGCTGTCGATGGTGATTTGTCCATAATGCTCTTCCACGATGGAATAGACCAGCGCAAGGCCCAGCCCGGTTCCCTCGCCAGGGTCCTTGGTGGTGAAGAAGGGTTCGAACAAGCGATCCATGATGTTCTTCGGAATGCCGCTGCCCTCATCCTCCACGATCAGGTCGACCGTGTGCTCGCAGCCCACGGTGCGCACGCGGATCGCGCTGCCGGGTGGGGAAGCGTCCCGCGCATTGGACAGCAGGTTGATCAGCACCTGGGCCAGGCGCTGCGGGTCGCCCTCTGCCCAGTGGTCGGGGTCGCACAGGTTGAAGAACTGCACGTCGAAGTTGCGCCGATTCAAGGCCAGCAGGCCAATGGCGTCCTGGGCCACTTCGGCCAGGCACACGGGTTCTTCGCTGTTCTGATGACTGCCGCCTGCATGGGCGAAGCTCATCAGCGACTGTACGATGCGCGACACCCGCTTGGTCTGTTCGAGGATCTGGCTGGACAGCTCGATGATTTCCCCATCCCCTTCGCGCTCCTCGCGAAGGTTCTGCGCAAGGCAGGCGATGCCGGTGATCGGGTTGCCGATCTCGTGGGCCACACCCGCCGCCAGGCGACCGATGCTGGCCAGGCGTTCGGAGTGCACCAGCTTGTCTTCCAGGGCCTGGGTGTCGGTCAGGTCTTCCACCAGCAGCACCAGGCCACTGTTGCCTGGGGCCAGCGGTTCGTCGATGGCGGCCTTGTGCAGGTTCAGCCAGCGCGGCTGGCCGTCCAGGGCCAGGCGCTGCTTGTGCAAGTGTTCATCCGGCACATTGATGAAGCCCTGCAGCAGGCCCCGCCAGGGTTCGGCAATGGTGATCAGGCGCGAACCGACCACGTGCTTGGCCGCAATGCCGGTCAGCTCTTCCATGGCCTTGTTCCACATGAGGATTTCCTGGTCCTTGGCCAGGGAACATACCCCCATCGGCAGCTCCTGAAGCGTCTGGCGGTGATAGCGGCGCAACGCGTCGAGTTCGGCAGCCAGGCCGGTCAGGCGCGAGTGGTAGTCTTCCAACCGGCTTTCGATGAAGTGGATGTCTTCGGTCACATAGTTTTCATTGCCCGACTTGTAGGGCAGGAAGGTCTCCACCATGTCCTGGGCCACGCTTGGGCCCATCAGGCCGGACAGGTTGGCCTCGATGCGGTCGCGCAACCGACGCAGGGCGTAGGGGCGCCGCTCGTCGAAGGGCAGATACAGGTCGCGCAGGGCTTGCTCCACTTCTTTCTGCGCGGCCTTGGCGCCCAGTGGCTTGGCCAACTGGGTGGCGAACTCCTGTGGCGAGGCGGCGTGCAGTTCGCGGCGCTGGGGACGGCGGACGTTGTCGACGGCGCAGGCTTCGGCCGCGGCCACCTCTTCGTTGCTGGCATTGGTGAACAAGGAGATCAAGGTGAACAGCAGCACGTTGGCGGCCAGCGATGCAATGGCTGCCATGTGCCAGCTGGTGTCGTCGAGCACGTAGATCATGTCCAGCAAGGGGATGTAGAAACCCTGCAGGTTACCCAGCAGCGGCAGCAGCATGGTGCCCATCCACACCAGGGTGCCCGCCACTAAGCCGGCAATGAACCCCCGCCTATTCGCCGTGGGCCAGTACAGCACCGACAGGACCCCTGGCAGGAACTGCAAGGTGGCCACGAACGCGACGATGCCCAGGTTGGCCAGGCTCTGGTGGTTGCTCTGGGTGAGGTAGAACATGAAGCCGGCGGTGATGATGGCCACGATCAAGGCCCGGCGCGTCCACTTCAGCCAGCGGTAGATGTTGCCCTCGGCAGGCGGCTGGTACAGCGGCAGGACCAGGTGATTGAGCGCCATGCCCGAGAGGGCGAGGGTGGTCACGATGATCAACCCGCTGGCTGCCGAAAGCCCGCCGACATAGGCCAGCAGGGCCAAGGCCTGGTTGTTGGCCGCGATGCCCAACCCCAAGGTGAAGTATTCCGGGTTGGTACTGGCGCCCAGGCGCAAGCCGGCCCACAGCACCAGGGGCACGGCCAGGCTCATCAGCAGCAGGAACAGCGGCAGCCCCCAGCTGGCGCTGACCAGCGAACGCGGGTTGAGGTTTTCGGTGAACGCCATGTGGTACATGTGCGGCATGACGATCGCCGAGGCGAAGAACACCAGCAGCAAGGTGCGCCACGGGCCTTCCTGCAAGGGCGTGTGCAGGGCCGCGAGCGCCGTCTGGTTCTGCAGCAGCCAGACCTCCAGGCCGTGGGGCCCGCCAAAGACACCATACAGGGCATAAAGGCCGATGCCGCCCAGGGAGATGAGCTTGATCACCGACTCGAAGGCGATGGCGAAGACCAGCCCCTCGTGCTTCTCACGGGTAGCGATGTGCCTTGAACCGAAGAAGATGGTGAACAGGATGATGAGGGCACAGAAGGCGAACGCTACCCGGGCCTTGACCGGCTCCCCGGTGAGGATGCTGATGGAGTCGGCCACGGCCTGGATCTGCAGGGCAAGCAGCGGCAACACCCCGATCAGCATGATCACCGTGGTCAGAGCCCCGGCCCAGGTGCTGCGAAAGCGAAAAGCCAGCAGATCGGCCAGGGACGATAGCTGGTAGGTCCGGGTGATCTTCAGGATCGGATACAGCAACACCGGTGCCAGCAGGAACGCCCCGGATACCCCCAGGTAACAGGCCAGAAAGCCGTAGCCGTACTGGTAGGCCAGCCCGACCGATCCGTAGAACGCCCAGGCGCTGGCATAAACCCCCAGCGACAAGGTGTAGGTAAGGGGGTGGCGGATGATCGAGCGCGGTATCAAGCCGCGTTCGCTGACCCAGGCCACGCCGAACAGCACCAGCAGGTAGCCGGCACTGATCAGGATCATCTGGGTCAGGCTAAAGCTCATCGGCATCTCGTTGGCTCTGCAGGATGAAAGTGACGACGATCAGGATGAGCCAGAGCAGGTACGGGCGGTACCAGGCTCCGGTGGGCTCGATCCACCAGTCCATGATGGCCGGGGAGAACAGGTAGATCCCCACGACCAGAAGCAGGACCAAACGATAGATGTACATGCGGGCCTCGACGGTTGGGCGCTGCGGGTGTGGATCTATTATTGGCGCATATGGCGTGGCGGATGCTAGCGGGAATCGGCAGCGTTGGCCAAGGGTTTGAATTTCATGGCCTTTTGATTCAGGTTGGCGGGTTATCGAAACCCGGCCTAGCGCAAGTCGGCCTCAGGGACCGTGGTGCGCTGGGCAATGCGTTCGGGCCGCCACTGCGCACGTGCCAGGGCCAGCACTTCGGTCGGGGTGGCACTTGCGAGCTGCGCGGGCGTGTCCTGGCCCAGTGCCCTGAGCGCGCGCAGCAGCAGCGGGGTGGCCTGGTCGGCCTGCAAGGGCGGGGAGCGGTACGACTTGCCCAGCTTGTGGCCGTCAGGCTGGACGATCAGCGGGACATGCAGGTAGCGCGGCTGCGTGAAGCCGAGCAACTCCTGCAGGTACAGTTGACGGGGAGTGTTGTCGAGCAAGTCGGCGCCGCGCACGATGTCGGTGATGCCTTGCCAGGCGTCATCGAGCACCACCGCCAACTGATAGGCATAGAGCCCGTCGCGGCGCTGAATGACGAAGTCGCCGACGTCGCGGCCCAGGTGCTGCTGGTACTCGCCTTGTACCCGGTCGGTGAAGCGGTAGGTCAGCTCCGGTACCCGGATACGAATCGCCGCACCTTCGCGGGCGTGCCCGGCGTTGCGACAAAAGCCGGGGTAGATGCCGCCGTACGCTTCCAGCTGCTTGCGCGAACAGGTGCAGGCGTATGCCAGGCCCATGTTGAACAGGCGGTCGACCACGCTGGCATAGACATCAAAGCGCAGGCTCTGGAAAGCCACTTCGCCATCCCATTCCAGGCCGTAGCGCTCCAGGGTTTGCAGGATGGCATCGCGCGCGCCGGGCATTTCCCGTGGCGGGTCGGTGTCCTCCATGCGCAGCAGCCAACGCCCGCCCACGGCTCGGGCGTCCAGCCAGGACGCCAGGGCGGCTACCAGGGAGCCAAAATGCAGGAAACCGCTGGGGGTGGGGGCAAAGCGGCCGATGTAACGGGACTGGGTCATGATCGGGCAGGGTATATAAATGAAGCGGGGCGCATGATGCGCCCCGTTTGGAGAAGAAGACGATCAGCCTTTGCCGACGGTCTTTTCTTTCTTCTCGGCAATTTCCTTGCAGTCAAAGCACAGGTCGGCGGTAGGACGGGCCTCCAGACGGCGCAAGCCAATCTCGATCCCGCAGGAATCGCACCAGCCGTATTCTTCGTCCTGAATCTTTTGCAGGGTCTTGTCGATTTTCTTGATCAGCTTGCGCTCGCGGTCGCGGTTGCGCAGCTCGAGGGCGAATTCTTCTTCCTGGCTGGCACGGTCGGCCGGGTCGGGGAAGTTCGCCGCTTCGTCCTTCATGTGGTCCACGGTGCGGTCCACGCTCTGCATGAGCTCGCCTTTCCAGGCATTGAGAAGCTTGGTGAAGTGCTTCTTCATGGGCTCACCCATGTATTCTTCGCCCTTGGTCTCTTGATAGGGCTCGACACCGTACATGGTTTGACCGGTTTTTTGCTTTTCTACGGTGGACATGAATAGACCGCCTCTCACTCATCTGATCCTATGCGCAGGATGCTCCATCTCCGGCGACCGCCGGCCCTGCGACTGCGAGCCGCCGAACTTACCAGATAGATCGGGGGTGCGCTAGCCCGCCCGATCCTGCTTACTGACACCGGCGCGAACCGTACGTTCGATTGCGCGCAAGGGTAGAATCCCAAGTTTAGACCCGATTGAGAGAAGGACATGGCCCAACCCTACAGTGCGCGCAGTCGCGCCATCGAACCCTTCCATGTCATGGCGCTGCTGGCGCGTGCCAATGAGCTGCAGGCAGCCGGGCATGACGTGATCCACCTCGAGATCGGCGAGCCGGACTTCACCACGGCGGCGCCCATCGTTGCCGCTGGGCAAGCCGCGCTTGCCGAAGGCCACACCCGGTACACGGCCGCCCGTGGTCTGCCGGCACTGCGCCAGGCAATCGCCGGTTTCTATGGTCAGCGCTACGGCCTTGACGTCGATCCGGAGCGCATCCTGATCACGCCAGGTGGTTCCGGGGCGCTGCTGCTGGCCAGCAGCCTGCTGGTCGATCCCGGCAAGCATTGGCTGCTGGCCGACCCGGGCTACCCGTGCAATCGCCACTTCTTGCGCCTGATCGAGGGCGGGGCGCAGTTGGTGCCCGTAGGGCCTGAGGTGAACTATCAGCTCGATGCAGAGCTGGTGCACAAACACTGGAATGCCGATACGGTCGGCGCCTTGGTGGCATCACCTGCCAACCCGACGGGGACGGTGCTGGGGCGCGAGGCGTTGGCCAGCCTTGCCCAAGCCACGCGCGCCCGCGCCGGTCACCTGGTCGTGGACGAGATCTACCACGGCCTGACCTATGGCATGGATGCGCCCAGCGTGCTCGAGGTGGACGATTCGGCCTTTGTGCTAAATAGCTTTTCCAAATATTTCGGCATGACCGGTTGGCGCCTGGGTTGGTTGGTGGCACCCGAAGATGCGGTGGCTGACCTTGAGAAATTGGCGCAAAACCTCTACATCAGCGCACCCAGCATGGCCCAGCACGCCGCGCTGGCCTGCTTCCAGCCGGAGGCGCTCGGGATCTTCGAGACGCGCCGGGCAGAATTTGCCAAACGCCGTGATTACCTGCTGCCAGCCCTGCGCAGCCTGGGTTTCAAGATTGCCGTGGAGCCCCAGGGCGCGTTTTATCTGTACGCCGATATCAGCGCATTCGGGGGTGATGCCTTCGGCTTCTGCCGACATTTCCTGGAAACCGAGCACGTGGCGTTTACCCCTGGGCTGGACTTTGGTCGCCACCTGGCCGGCCATCATGTGCGCTTCGCCTACACCCAAAGCCTGCCGCGCCTGGAGCAAGCGGTCCAGCGGATTGCCCGTGGCCTGCAGAGCTGGCAGGGCTGATGCGCTTTTCTCCTGCCCTTGAACAAGGTCGGCTGCTGCGCCGGTACAAGCGCTTTCTGGCCGACATCGAACTGGCCACTGGCGAGCAGCTGACCATCCATTGCCCCAACACCGGCTCCATGCTCAATTGCATGCGCGAGGGTGGCCTGGTGTGGTTCAGTCGCTCAAGTGACCCGAAACGCAAACTGCCAGGCACCTGGGAAATCAGCGAAACCCCGCAAGGTAGGCTGGCGTGCGTCAACACCGGCCGCGCCAACGCATTGGTGGAGGAGGCGCTGCGGGCGGGGATCATCACCGAACTGGCAGGTTTCACTGCACTCAAGCGGGAGGTGGCCTACGGTGAAGAAGGCAGTCGCATCGATTTTCGTCTGGAATTCGACGGTGCACCGGCTTACGTGGAAGTGAAAAGCGTAACCCTGGGTTACGCCGACAGCACCACGGCGGCGTTCCCGGACGCCGTCACCCAGCGCGGTGCCAAGCACCTGCGCGAGCTGGCCAAGCTGGCGCGTCAAGGCATACGGGCGGTTCAGCTGTATTGCGTGAACCTGACGGGTATCGAGGCCGTACGACCGGCCGATGAGATCGACATGGCCTATGCCCAAGCGCTGAAGGTGGCGGCGGCCGAGGGGGTCGAAGTGCTGGCCTATGGAACCCGGCTGGATGCCGAGGGCATCGTCATTGACCGGCGCCTGCCGGTGATCCTCACGCCTTGAGCCAGATGCCCTGACTGTCTTCGAGGCAGTCCAGGGCCTGCAACGACTCGCCTTCGCAAGGCCCGGACACACATTCGCCCGTCTCGATCAAAAAGAGTGCGCCGTGGTGGCTACAGTGAATAAGGCTGTTGCTGCCGTCCAGAAAACGTTCCTGCGGCCCGTTCAATGCAATGCCACGGTGCGGGCAGCGGTTGCGGTAGAGGTAGACGCTGCCTTGGCGGCGAACGCCCAGCAGGAGAACGCCGTCTACATCGAACGGGCGGCTCTGGCCTTCGGGCAAGCTGTGGGAGGGGCAAAGAAAGTGCATGGCAGGCCTGACTCTTGGAACGGTGGTCGACTTGACGCGTCAATGCGAACAATTATCAAATGGCTGTCATTCGCTGCGCCTGGCGTTGCATGGTGCGCAGTTCTGCCGCCTGCTACAAGGTGTGGGGGCCAATCCAATAAAGGAAATCCAATGATGCGTCGCCTTGCCGCCGTGCTTGTTCTTGCCGCCTGCCCACTGCTCTGCACCAAGGCCCTGGCAGCCGAACAGTCAAGCCGTTGGGTCAGTGCTGGCGGTGCCTTGAGCGAGTGGGTGGTCGCGTTGGGCGCTGAGCGGCGGTTGGTCGGCGTCGATACCACCAGCCAACACCCAGCCTCCTTGAAAGCACTGCCCAGTATTGGTTATCAGCGCCAGTTGTCCGCCGAAGGCATTCTGAGCCTGCGCCCTGACAGGTTGATAGGTACGGATGAAATGGGCCCACCGCCGGTGTTGGCACAGATCACCAGGGCCGGCGTGCCCGTCGAGGTGTTCTCCAGCCAGCCCGATATCGATGCCCTCGGGCAGACCCTCAAGCGCCTGGGCGATCTGCTTGGGGCCCAGGCGCAGGCCGCACGTGCGACTGAAGACTTTCGCCATCAGCTCGATGAACTGCACGACAAGGTACGCCAGGCACAAGCCGAGCAGCCCGCGCCCGGCGTGGTGTTGCTCGTGGGGCATGCCGGTGCCAAGCCGCTGTTGGCAGGTACCGGCACGGCAGGGGATTGGGTCTTGCAGCAGGCCGGGGGACGTAACCTTGCAACCCATCAGGGCTACAAGGACTTTTCCAGCGAGGCGCTCGCGGCGCTGGACCCGGACGTCATCGTGTTCTCGGACCGCGTGCTCACCGATCAAGCAGCCTTGCAGGCACTGTTGAAGGAAAACCCTGCACTGGCCGCCTCGCGTGCAGTGCACGATCAGCGCCTGGTTCAGCTTGACCCGACCTTGCTGGTCGGTGGGCTGGGGCCGCGCTTGCCAGCCACGCTTAGGGTGCTGGCCGCTGCGTTCTATCCGTCGGCCACTATCCGCTTCGCGCCATGAGGCCACGGGTTCGACCGCGCACGTTGTTCATCTGGCTGGGCTGTGCATGCGTGCTCGCCATCCTGCTTTCCTTGTCGCTGGGGCCCGTGAGTCTGCCGCTGACCGATACCCTGCAGGCCAGCTTGCGGCTTTTGGGTGTACCGCTTGCAGCAGAGGGTTTGCAGCAGGCGCAGATGATCATTGGCCAGATCCGCCTCCCGCGAACGCTACTGGGGCTGGCTGTGGGCGCGGTGCTGGCCTTGTCGGGGGTGGCCATGCAGGGTTTGTTTCGCAACCCGCTGGCAGACCCTGGGCTGGTAGGCGTGGCGGCCGGTGCGGCGGTTGGCGCCGCAGTCGCGATCGTTGGGAGTCAATGGCTGGGTAACATACCCGAGGGTTTGTCACCGTATCTGTTGTCGCTGTGTGCGTTTCTGGGCGGACTGGGTGTGACCGCGCTGGTATACCGGCTAGGCAGGCGCGACGGGCAGACCAATGTGGCCACCATGCTGCTGGCCGGGGTGGCCATGACCGCACTGGGCGGCGCGACCGTGGGGCTCTTCAGCTACCTGGCAGATGACGCCACCCTGCGCACCTTGACGTTCTGGAACCTGGGCAGCCTCAATGGCGCAAGTTACGCGCGGATCTGGCCTCTGCTGCTGGTCGCGACGGGCGTTTCGCTCTGGCTACCTCGCCGGGCGAGGGCGCTCAACGTGCTGATGCTGGGGGAGTCCGAAGCCCGCCATCTGGGTATCGACGTCGAGCGCCTGAAGCGCGAGTTGGTGTTCTGCACGGCATTGGGCGTCGGGGCGGCGGTGGCCGCAGCCGGCTTGATCGGTTTCATCGGCCTGGTGGTGCCGCATTTGGTGCGAATGCTGGCCGGCCCTGACCACCGGGTGGTATTGCCTGCCTCGTTGTTGGCAGGTGGCGCTTTGATGCTGATGGCCGATCTGGTGGCGCGGCTGCTGCTGGCCCCTGCCGAGCTTCCCATTGGTATCGTCACCGCTTTCATTGGCGCGCCGTTTTTCCTGTACCTGCTGATCCGAGGGCGCGCGTGATGCTGCAAACCGAAGGCCTCTACCTGCGCCGTGGTCAACAGGACGTTCTGCGGGGTATCGATCTGCAGCTACCGCCTGGGCAGATCGTCGGTGTATTGGGCCCGAATGGTGCGGGCAAAAGCAGTCTACTGGGAGCGCTCAGTGGCGAACTCGTGCCTGCGCAGGGGCGAGTGACACTGCAAGGGCGACCGCTTTCGGGCTGGGCCGGCCCCGAGCGCGCGCAGCGATTGGCGGTGTTGCCACAGGTGGCCAGCCTCGGTTTTGCGTTCCAGGTGCAGGACGTCGTGGGGATGGGGCGCATGCCGCATGCCACAGGGCGCCTGCGTGACGCACAGATTGTGGAGGCGGCATTGCAGGCAGCAGATGCAGCCCACCTTGCACAGCGCAGTTACCTGGCGCTGTCGGGTGGCGAGCGCCAGCGGGTGCACCTGGCACGGGTGATGGCGCAGTTGTGGCCGGGCGAAGAGGGCGTGACGTTGTTGCTCGACGAGCCCACCTCCATGCTCGACCCGCTGCACCAGCACACGACCCTGGAGGCGGTGCGTCGTTTCGCGGATCGTGGCGCTGCCGTTTTGCTCATTCTGCATGACCTTAACCTGGCAGCGCGGTTCTGTGACCAGATCCTGTTGCTGGAACAGGGGCGCAGTTACGCCTTGGCCAGCCCTGCCCGTGTGCTCACACCAAAGGCGCTCAAGGCCGTCTTCGGAATCGACGTCATCGTGCAGGCGCACCCTGAGCGTGGGCATCCGTTGGTCATCGCCCGCTGAAAGAGAAGCAGGCGTGTTCAAGACGTCGGTCAGGTACTCGACCTGAACAGCCAGGCAAAAAAAGACCCGGCAAAGTGCCGGGTCAATAACCGTGATTAGCCTGATGAGGAGATAATCTGAGAGTCCGAACCAAGGGCTCTGAGGCTATCCAACCAGTCTCGCGACCAGTTGTGATAATCATAACGATTCTCATTCATGGGTCAATAGCTTATTACACTTTATTTTTGCCTCGCGCCGAGTGGCGGCTTCCAGCAGCTCGAGCAGTGCCGTCTTGCGCGGGTGCGGCAGCGCTCTCCAGGCAACATCCAGCAGGGCGCCTTCGATGGCGAACAGCAGTACCTTGGTAGCGCGAAAACCGCGAGCCTTCACCGTCAAGTAGGCCTGGACTGCGCCAAGGCGGCGCAGATCCGACGGGGTTTGCACGCCGGCGGCCTTAAGCCACTGGACTGACGTCTTGCCAAGGTTTTTCAGGCATTGCAGATCCTCGGTCATCACGCCTCCTTGCGATGGTTGAGGAAAGAGCGCATGGCGCTGGAGCAAGTGTAGCGGGGCCCTACACGTGCGCGGCCTTTTGACAAGGCCGCAGGTCGGAGGCGCGTCGCTTGAAACGGCGTCTTGCCGCTTCAGGTATCAGAGCCCTGGCAGGCGCTGACGGATTTGCTCGATGACATGGTCCATGCTGCTGCTCGCCTGGGTGTCTACCGGCGTGCTCAAGGCGACTTCCTCGGCAGCCAACGGCTCACGGCTTGCCTGTTGGGCCTGAACGACCTCCAGGGTGGCATCCGACGGATCCTGGTTCTGCGCCTGGCGTTGCTGCAGCCAGCTGTTGATCACGGCATCCGGGGCATGGCAATCGAGGATCAGGAAGGGGACGCCTGTTTGGCTCGCGACGTCGGCGGCGGCTTGGCGCTGTGCATGCTTGAGGTAGGTGGCGTCGAGTACCACCGGCAAGCCTGCCCGCAGCACGGTACCTGCAATCTGGTGAAGGCGCTGGTAAGTGGCTGCACTGGCCTCTTGGTCGTAGATGCCTGCGCTCAACTGGCCTGTCGTGTCTTGCGCCTGTTCGCCGAACAGACGTTTGCGTTCCACATCCGAGCGCACGCGCACGGCGCCCAGCGCTTCGACCAGACGCATGGCGACATGGCTCTTGCCGACTGCCGAAACCCCATGGGTAATGGCCAGCAGGCGTGAAGGAATGGCGCTGTAGCTTTCTGCGAGATTGGCGTAGTTGCGGTAGGTACGCAGGGTCGTGGCCTTCTGTACGCCATCGGCGTCGGCAGGCATGCTGAACAGCGCGACCTTGGCACGCACCAGGGCGCGGTAGGCCTTGTAGAAGTTGAGCAACTCCAGCCCTTCATAGTCGCCGGTCAGTTCCAGGTACTGGCTGATGAAACGCCGGGCCAGGCACTTGAGCCCGCGGTCCTCCAGGTCCATGGCCAGGAAGCCGGTATCGGCATAGACGTCGGTCAGGCGGAAGGGCTCATTGAATTCGATGCAATCGAAGATCACCACCTGGCCATCGATCAGGGTCGCGTTGCCCAGGTGAATGTCGCCGTGGCATTCGCGAATGAAACCTTCGGCCTTGCGGCGTTCGAGCAGCCCATGCAAGCGGTCGAAACTGCTGCGCGCCCAAGCTTGCAGGGCGTCGAGCTGTTGCAGGTCGGCCTTGTCGCTCAGAAACGGACGGATCTGTTCGAAGTTCTGCTCCACCGGTGCCATCACGCTTTCTGGCGTACCCAGCGGGTGCTCCACCGGCACGCGAGGCGCCTGCATGTGGAACTCGGCGATCTGGCGGGCCATCTGGTCGACATGGGCAGCGGTCAGCTCACCGTTGGCCTGGAGAGTTGACAGCATCTGTCCCTGTGGGAATTGGCGCATTTTCAAAGCGAATTCGATGGCCTGGCCCTCTCCACCGATCTGCGGGGCGTCGGCGGTGCCGGTGATTGGCAGCACCTCCAGGTACAGACCGTCGGTCAGGCGCTGATTCAGGCGCAGTTCTTCGTTGCAGAAGTGCTGGCGCTGATCCAGGTGGGTGAAGTCGAGGAAGCCGAAGTTCATCGGCTTCTTGATCTTGTAGGCATACTCACCCGTGAGCAATACCCAGGAGATATGCGTCTCGATGAGGTGGAACCCATCCACGGGGTGGGGGTACAGGGCAGGGTTCTGCAACGCAGTGATGAGGGCTTGGCTCACGGGAAATCCTTCCGGGGGCAGGGAATTCGAATCGGCCATTATGGTCAATGGTGCCGTCCCTGCCTACCGCCGGGCCGCCTGCCCAGCCTCAGTAAAGTGCGTATAATCCGCCGCCATGACTCGATCTCGAAATTCCCGTACCCCCAAAAAACGCCCGACCTGCCGCTCCCGTGCCTGGCTGGGCTGGGCTTTGAAGCTCAGCCTGGTCGGCTTGGTGATCATCGCTGGCTTCGCGGTCTACCTCGATGCCGTCGTGCAGGAAAAGTTTTCCGGCAAGCGCTGGACTATCCCCGCCAAGGTGTATGCCAGGCCGCTGGAGCTGTTCACCGGCCAGAAACTGAGCAAGAACGACTTCCTCACCGAACTCGACGCGCTGGGTTATCGCCGTGAAAGTGCCGCCAATGGGCCAGGCGCGGCAGCGGTGAACGGCAACACGGTGGACCTCAATACACGTGGGTTCCAGTTCTATGAGGGCATGGAGCCTGCCCAGTTCGTCCGTGTACGGTTCTCCGGCGATTACGTGGCGGGACTGGCGGGCGCCGACGGCAAGGCCTTGGATGTGGTGCGGCTGGAGCCGCTGATGATCGGCGGCATCTACCCCAAGAACCTGGAGGATCGCATCCTGATCAAGATCGACCAGGTGCCCAAGTACCTGCTCGAAACCCTTGTGGCCACCGAAGACCGCGATTTCTACAGTCACTTGGGCGTGTCGCCCAAATCCATCGCCCGGGCCATGTGGGTCAATACCTCGTCCGGATCGATGCGCCAGGGTGGCAGTACCCTGACCCAGCAGTTGGTCAAGAATTTCTACCTCACCAGTGAGCGCAGCCTGAGCCGCAAGCTGACCGAGGCGATGATGGCGGTATTGCTGGAACTGCATTACGACAAGCGCGAAATCCTGGAGGCCTACCTTAACGAGGTGTTCGTCGGCCAGGACGGTCAGCGTGCCGTGCACGGTTTCGGCCTGGCCAGCCAGTTCTTCTTCAGCCAGCCGTTGTCCGAGCTCAAGCTGCATCAAATTGCGTTGCTGGTCGGCATGGTCAAGGGCCCGTCCTACTACAACCCGCGCCGTTACCCGGAACGTGCGTTGGCCAGGCGTAACCTGGTACTGGACCTGGTCGCCGAGCAGGGTGTGGCCAGCCAGGCCGAAGTGGATGCGGCGAAGAAGATGCCGCTGGGCGTCACCAAGCGCGGCAGTCTGGCCGACAGTTCGTTCCCGGCCTTCCTCGACCTGGTCAAGCGCCAGCTGCGTCAGGACTACCGCGACGAAGACTTGACCGAAGAAGGGCTGCGCATTTTCACCAGCTTCGACCCGATCCTGCAGATGAAAGCCGAAACCTCGATGAACGAGACGTTCAAGCGCCTGGCCGGGCGCAAGGGCGCCGACGAGGTGGAATCGGCGATGGTCGTGACCAACCCGGAGACCGGCGAGGTGCAGGCACTGATCGGCAGCCGCCAGTCGGGCTTTGCCGGCTTCAACCGAGCCATCGATGCCGTGCGCCCGATTGGTTCCCTGGTCAAGCCGGCGGTGTACCTGACGGCCCTCGAGCAGCCGAGCAAGTACACCCTGACCAGCTGGGTGCAGGACGAACCGTTCTCGGTCAAGGCTGCCAACGGACAGGTATGGCGCCCGCAGAACTACGACAGGCGTTCGCACGGCACCATCTACCTGTACCAGGGGCTGGCGCACTCGTACAACCTCTCCACCGCCAAGCTCGGCCTGGAAGTGGGTGTGCCGAACGTGATCAAGACCATCGGGCGCCTGGGTGTGGATGTGGACTGGCCGGCGTTCCCATCAATGTTGCTGGGTGCAGGCGGGATGTCGCCGATGCAGGTCGCGACCATGTACCAGACCCTGGCCAACGGCGGCTTCAACACGCCGATGCGCGGTATTCGCAGTGTACTGACAGCCGAAGGCGAACCGCTCAAGCGCTACCCGTTCCAGATCCAGCAGACGTTCGACCCGGCGGCCATCTACCTGGTCCAGAACGCCATGCAGCGGGTCATGCGTGAAGGCACCGGGCGCTCGGTATACAACACCTTGCCGCGCACCCTCACCCTGGCGGGCAAGACCGGTACCAGCAACGATTCACGTGACAGCTGGTTCTCAGGCTTCAGCCAGGACCTGCTGGCAGTGGTCTGGATGGGCCGCGACGACAACGGTAAAACGCCCTTCACCGGCGCTACCGGCGCGCTGCAGGTGTGGACCAGCTTCATGAAAAAAGCCGACCCACTGCCGCTCGACATGCCCCAGCCCGACAACGTTGTGCAGGCCTGGATCGATCCGTACAGCGGCCAGGGGTCTGACAGCAGCTGTCCGGGCGCCGTGCAGATGCCGTATATTCGCGGGAGTGAACCGCCTGCCGGCGCGACCTGTGGCGGCGAGCAGAATCCAGCTGAATCGGTCATGGACTGGGTCAAGGGCTGGATGAATTAAGCACAGGCTGCATTGAAGAGGTGTGACGTGAACAAGTGGCTGTTTCCTGTCGTGACGGCGCTGGTGGTGCTCCAGGGGTGCTCCAGCGTGCCTCGCGGCAATATACCGGTGGTCGACTCCAGTACCCGCGTGTCCAACAGCGAGCGCGTCACGGCCAAGCGCCAGACACCTGGCATCAATGCCGGCACGCCCCAGGCGCAGACCCTGCCGGAGGATTCCGGCGTCACGGTGATGATTCCCCAGGGGGCCGGGGCGTCCGGCATCCAGACGTTCCCTGCTGGCAATGGCGCGGCGCCTATCAGCACGACGCCGATCACCACCGAGCCGGTTAACGCCCAACCGATTACCACTGACCCTAACCCCATTGCCGACGAGCCTTTCGATATCGCGTCAATGAACAGCGCATCGGCCCCCAAGGCCAACAGCGCGCCTACCGGCATTCCGCGTAGCGGCGCTGGCGGCGGGTTGTCCGCTGACGAACAGCTCGATGGGCCGGTGCTGGCACTGCTGACCACCGCCCAGACGCAGCAGGGCAGCGGCGATTTCAACGGCGCGGCGTCGAGCCTGGAGCGGGCCCAGCGGATCGCACCGCGCGAGCCGCAGGTGCTCTACCGGTTGGCGCAGGTAAGGCTGTCCCAAGGCGACGCCCCACAGGCCGAGCAGTTGGCGCGCCGTGCGCTGACCTATGCCAATGGTCGTCCGAGCTTGCAGGCCGAGTTGTGGAATACGATCGCCCAGGCGCGTGAAAAGCAAGGCGACAGTGCCGGGGCAGCGCAGGCACGGCAAAAGGCACGGGTGAGCTCGTGACGGTGGAACCGCGGGTACTGGCCATTGCCGATCACCTGATGCTGATCGAGCGTGAGTTGCAGGTGCAAGGTTGGTGGGACGACGAGGCGCCTGACGACGATGCCCTGGAGAGCACGGTGCCCTTTGCGGTCGACACCTTGCGTTTCGAGCAGTGGCTGCAGTGGATTTTTCTGCCGCGCATGAAGATCATCATCGAGTTGGGGCATCCATTGCCCAACGCGTCGGGGATCCTCACCATGGCTGAAACCGTGTTCGTGAACCGGCCGGAGCAGAGCCGGGAGCTGCGCCGACTGTTGGCAGCATTCGACCAATTGATCGCCCCGACCGCCTGATTTCTTCCAATTTTCCTTCAAGGGCCGCAGATTGTGGCCCTTTTTTACGGAAATCTTAATTTTCCTGCTGCTTTAGTGATTTTTAGTGGTGCCAGGAATTCATCTTGGCTGAAAATTGGCAATAATTTTTCTTGACTTGTCGCCGCCAAATCACAAGAATCCAACTTCCGCTGTAGTGGGACTGCCAGAAGCAGACCCGCTAAGCAGATCATGAGGCGCACACCCGCGCCGACCTGTTACACCCCGCAACGCGTTACCTCGCGCTGGGTGGGAAACCCCCGCAACACTCTGGGGAGCTCCCAATACTTGCTCAGTCAGTGCTGACGTTCGCTCATGCTCTGCTTGGCAGTAAACCTATTAAGACCCGCCTGTTGGGGCGGTATTCTGGCGTTTTAGAGGTGAACAACGTGGAGCTTTTATCTGGCGCTGAGATGGTCGTCCGCTTCTTGCGTGACGAAGGCGTTAAGCACATCTACGGGTACCCTGGTGGTGCTCTCCTGCACGTCTACGACGCGCTGTTCAAGGAACCGGAAGTCGAGCACATCCTGGTTCGCCACGAACAGGCGGCGACTCACATGGCCGACGGCTACGCCCGCGCTACCGGCAAGGCCGGCGTGGTGCTGGTGACGTCCGGCCCGGGTGCGACCAATGCCATCACGGGCATTGCCACTGCCTACATGGACTCCATTCCGATGGTCATTCTGTCCGGCCAGGTGCCTAGCACCATGGTAGGTACCGATGCCTTCCAGGAAACCGACATGATCGGTATCTCCCGGCCTATCGTGAAGCACAGCTTCATGATCAAGAACCCGACCGAGATTCCGGAAATCCTGAAAAAAGCGTTCTACCTGGCGCAATCCGGCCGCCCAGGCCCGGTGGTGGTCGATATCCCCAAGGACATGACCAACCCGGCTGAAAAATTCGAGTACGTGTATCCCAAGAAGGTCAAGCTGCGCTCCTACAGCCCGGCCGTGCGCGGTCATTCCGGGCAGATTCGCAAGGCAGCAGAAATGCTGCTGGCTGCCAAGCGCCCAATCGTCTACGCCGGCGGCGGCGTGATCCTGGGTGGTGGATCCGAGTCCCTGACCGAGATCGCCAAGTCGCTGAACTTGCCCGTCACCAATACCCTCATGGGGTTGGGCTGCTTCCCGGGTACCGATCGCCAGTTCCTTGGCATGCTGGGCATGCATGGCAGCTTCACCGCCAACATGGCCATGCACAACGCCGATGTCATCTTCGCCGTAGGCGCGCGTTTCGACGACCGTGTGGTCAACGGCCCGGCCAAGTTCTGCCCGAACGCCAAGATCATCCACATCGACATCGACCCGGCGTCGATCTCCAAGATGATCAAGGCCGACGTACCGATCGTTGGCCCAGTGGACAGCGTGTTGTCCGAGATGATCGGCATTCTCAAGGAAATCGGCGAGCAGCCTGAGAAGGCGTCGCTGGATGCCTGGTGGAAGCAGATCGACGAATGGCGTGGCAATGGCGAGCTGTTCCCTTATGACAAGGGCGACGGCAATGTCATCAAGCCGCAGAAAGTCATCGAGACCCTGTGCGAAGTTACCAACGGCGATGCCTTTGTGACCTCGGACGTGGGCCAGCACCAGATGTTCGCTGCCCAGTACTACCGCTTCAACAAACCCAACCGCTGGATCAACTCCGGTGGCCTGGGCACCATGGGCTTCGGCTTCCCGGCAGCGATGGGCATCAAGCTCAATTTCCCGGACCAGGACGTGGCCTGTGTAACCGGTGAAGGCAGCATCCAGATGAACATCCAGGAGCTGTCGACCTGCATGCAGTACGGCCTGCCAGTCAAGATCGTCAACATGAACAACGGTGTGCTGGGCATGGTTCGCCAGTGGCAGGACATGGCCTACAACGGCCGTCACTCGCACTCTTATGTCGAGTCGCTGCCCGACTTCATCAAGCTGGCCGAGGCCTATGGCCATGTGGGTATCCGCATTACCAGCCTGAAGGACCTCAAGCCCAAGCTCGAGGAAGCCTTCGCGATGAAGGATCGCCTAGTGTTCATCGACATCGCGGTTGACCGTAGCGAGCATGTCTATCCGATGCAGATCAAGGACGGTTCGATGCGTGACATGTGGCTGAGCAAGACGGAGCGTACCTGATATGCGGCACATCATCTCCCTGCTGCTGGAAAACGAACCGGGTGCCTTGTCCCGTGTGGTCGGCCTGTTCTCCCAGCGCAACTACAACATTGAAAGCCTGACCGTGGCGCCGACTGAAGACCCGACCCTGTCGCGTCTGACGTTGACCACCGTTGGCCATGACGAAGTGATCGAACAGATCACCAAGAACCTGAACAAGCTGGTCGAAGTGGTCAAGCTTGTCGACCTGTCGGAAAGCGCTCATATCGAACGCGAGCTGATGTTGGTCAAGGTCAAGGCCACCGGTGCCCAGCGTGCCGAGATCAAGCGCACCACGGATATCTTCCGTGGCCAGATCGTCGATGTGACCGCCAGCGTGTACACCGTGCAACTGAGCGGCACCAGCGACAAGCTGGACAGCTTCATCCAGGCCATCGGCACCGCATCGATTCTCGAAACCGTGCGCAGCGGCGTTACCGGCATTGCCCGTGGCGACAAAGTGCTCAGCATCTGAATTCAACAATAAATTAGCGATGGCTCCTTTGGGGCCGGGATATAACCAGGGGTATTTCATGAAAGTTTTCTACGATAAAGACTGCGACCTTTCCATCATCCAAGGTAAGAAAGTCGCCATCATCGGCTACGGCTCCCAAGGCCACGCTCAGGCGTGCAACCTGAAAGACTCCGGTGTGGACGTCACTATCGGTCTGCGTAAAGGTTCGGCCACCGTTGCCAAGGCAGAAGCCCACGGCCTGAAAGTGACCGACGTAGCCTCGGCGGTCGCCGCTGCCGACCTGGTCATGATCCTGACCCCGGACGAATTCCAGGGCCAGCTGTACAAGCAGGAAATCGAACCGAACATCAAGAAGGGCGCTACCCTGGCGTTCTCCCATGGCTTCGCGATTCACTACAACCAGGTGGTTCCACGCGGCGACCTCGACGTGATCATGATCGCACCGAAAGCCCCGGGTCACACCGTGCGCTCCGAGTTCGTCAAAGGTGGCGGTATCCCTGACCTGATCGCCATCTATCAGGATGCTTCTGGCAATGCCAAGAACGTTGCCCTGTCCTACGCCTCGGGTGTGGGTGGTGGCCGTACCGGTATCATCGAAACCACCTTCAAGGACGAGACCGAAACCGACCTGTTCGGCGAGCAGGCCGTGCTGTGTGGCGGTACCGTCGAACTGGTCAAGGCTGGTTTCGAGACTCTGGTCGAAGCGGGCTATGCCCCTGAAATGGCCTACTTCGAGTGCTTGCACGAGCTGAAGCTGATCGTTGACCTCATGTACGAAGGCGGTATCGCCAACATGAACTACTCGATCTCCAACAACGCCGAATACGGCGAGTACGTGACCGGTCCGGAAGTCATCAACGAAGAATCCCGTAAAGCCATGCGCAATGCACTCAAGCGCATCCAGGACGGCGAGTACGCGAAGATGTTCATCTCCGAAGGTGCTACCAACTACCCATCGATGACCGCCAAGCGCCGTAACAACGCCGCGCACGGCATCGAAGTCATCGGCGAGAAACTGCGTTCGATGATGCCGTGGATCTCGGCCAACAAGATTGTCGACAAGACCAAGAACTAAGGTTCGTCGAACGATGAAAAACGCGGCTTAGGCCGCGTTTTTTCGTTCTGGCAGCCAGCTTCTGGTATAAAGCAGACCAGTGGCCCGCCGTCAGAACCTGTTTAGCGGGCCCGTGTCGAACTTTTTCCATCCTGTTGCAAGGTACCCTCCATGAGCGAACGTCCCGAAGAGCCGAACAAGCCCTCCGACGCCGAAAGCCTGCTACCTGTCGATGAGCACATTGAAGAGGGGCATGACGACGAAGGGCGCAAGGTGCGTCATCGCGGCATTTATCTGCTGCCCAACCTGTTCACCACCGCGAACCTGTTCGCCGGTTTCTATTCCATCATCAGTTCGATGAACGCGCAGAGTGCCCTGAGCGCTGGCGATCCACGCGAAGCGAGCAAGTATTTTGCCTTTGCTGCCATCGCCATCTTCGTGGCCATGGTGCTCGATGGCCTCGATGGCCGGGTGGCGCGCATGACCAATACCCAGAGCGCCTTCGGCGCCGAGTACGACTCGCTGTCGGACATGGTCGCCTTCGGCGTGGCCCCGGCCCTGCTGGCCTTTGGCTGGGCGCTGGGTGACATGGGCAAGGTCGGCTGGATGGTGGCCTTCATTTATGTGGCCGGTGCTGCGCTTCGCCTGGCGCGTTTCAATACACAGGTGGGAACCGCCGACAAACGCTATTTCATCGGCTTGGCCAGCCCGGCTGCGGCCGGTGTGGTAGCCGGTACCGTATGGGCGTTCAGCGACTATGGCATCCAGGGCTCGAAGCTCTCGTTCCTGGTGGCGCTGTTGGTGGCGGCTGCGGGCATGCTGATGGTCAGCAACATCAAGTACAACAGTTTCAAGGAGCTTGACCTCAAGGGGCGTGTACCTTTCGTGGCGATCCTTGCCGTGGTGCTGGTGTTCGCGGTGGTCTTCAGCGATCCACCGCGCATTCTGCTGCTGGCCTTCCTGGCCTATGCGGCTTCCGGCCCCATTCAGTTCCTGCTGCGCTCGCGTCGCCGAAAAGGGTGATAATCGCTTAATTGTGGAATAACCCTCCGGCTCCATAGTCTTACTGGTACATCCGTTATCCAGTGCTGTGGAGCCGCTCATGCTTATCAAGCTTTCCAGGTCTTCCGAATGCAAGGCGTCGGAGATCACCCCTGAAGGTCTCTATCTCTCGCGCCGCGCCCTGATGGGCGGTTCGCTCGCGGGTCTGGCACTGGGTACGTTGCCAGGCAATGTCCTGGCTGGCGAGCCGTCTCGCTATCCTGACGTACAGGCTGGCAAGGCGCCTGCCTGGTTTGCGGAAAAGCTGCCCGATACCCGCTGGCAGGCGGTGACAGTCCAGAACGAAGCCGTGACCCCCTTCAAGGATGCCACCCACTACAACAACTTCTATGAGTTCGGGCCCGACAAGGGCGACCCGGCTGCCAACGCAGACAGCCTCAAGACCGAACCCTGGAGCGTTGTCATCGATGGGGAAGTGGGTAAACCCGGTCGCTATGCACTGGAGGACTTCGTCAAACCCTACCAACTTGAAGAGCGTGTCTACCGGCTTCGCTGCGTGGAGGCGTGGTCGATGGTCATTCCGTGGCTGGGTTTTCCATTGGCGCACGTGCTCAAGCAGGTCGAGCCCACCTCCAAGGCCCGTTATGTCCGTTTCGAAACGCTCGAGGATCCCAAGAGCATGCCCGGCCAACGTTCTGGCTTTGCATTGATCGATTGGCCTTATGAAGAGGGGCTGCGCCTGGATGAGGCGATGCATCCGTTGGCCATCCTGGCAGTCGGTATGTATGGCCGGGAGCTGCCGAACCAGAACGGGGCGCCGCTCAGGTTGGTCGTGCCTTGGAAGTATGGTTTCAAAAGCATCAAGTCGATCGTGCGCATCAGCCTGGTGGCAGAACAACCGAAAACCACGTGGCAGGGGTTGGCCCCGGACGAGTATGGTTTCTATGCCAATGTGAACCCGACGGTCGATCACCCGCGCTGGAGCCAGGCTCGTGAACGCAGGTTACCTAGCGGGCTGTTCAGTCCCAACGTGCGGGAGACACAGATGTTCAACGGCTATGCCGATGAGGTGGCGTCGCTATATGACGGGCTCGATCTGCGGAAGAACTACTGATGCGATACCCCTGGTTTCGTCTGGGCATATTCATGGCAGGCTGCTTGTTTCCGGCCTGGTGGCTCTATGAGGCCTCGGTCAACCTGTTGGGCCCTGATCCGGGCAAGGTGTTGATGGATCGATTGGGGTTGGGCGCCTTGGTGTTTCTATTGATCAGCCTGTGCATGACGCCATTGCAGCGGGTTACGGGTTGGCCGGGCTGGATCGTGGTGCGACGTCAACTTGGGCTGTGGGTGTTTGCCTACATCGTGTTGCACGTGCTGGCGTATCTGTTCTTTATCCTGGGGTTGGACTGGGGACAGTTGACGGTAGAGCTGCGCAAGCGGCCGTACATCATCGTCGGTGCGCTTGGCTTGCTGGGTTTGCTGGTGTTGGCGGTCACCTCCAATCGCTACAGTCAGCGCCGCCTGGGCGCGCGATGGAAAAAGCTGCACAGGCTGGTCTACGCGGTACTGGGCTTGGGGCTGCTGCATTTCCTATGGATTGTGCGATCTGACCTGCGGGAGTGGGCTGTCTATGCCTTTATTGGGCTGCTATTGATAGTGCTGAGGATACCGGCTGTTGCCCGTTCGCTTCCCCGCGTACACCGCCGACAGGGAAGGTCGGCTTGAGTTGGTATTGGGGTAATAGGTGCTTGTCTCGCGATTTCTGAAAATAGTGGTTGACGCAGTTCCTAATCCGCTTATAATGCGCCCCACTTCC
>NZ_DIIQ01000016.1:169028-169174 GCF_002420785.1 Pseudomonas sp. UBA5666
AGTTCGGGTGGTGCTGAAAGGGCTACGATCGAATAGATCGGCGGCGGTTGAGAAGAAGGTTGACAGCGTGTTGAAACGCTGTAGAATTCGCCTCCCGCTACGAGAGATCGAAGCGAGTCAAGTGGTTGAAGTTGAACGAGTTTCTC
>NZ_DIIQ01000049.1:0-17365 GCF_002420785.1 Pseudomonas sp. UBA5666
GGGATGAGTTGACCACTACACAGTGGTTGCTGCCTCGTAATTGATTATTACAGTGAGGCTTATAAATGGCATGTATATGAAGCGCCCTTTGTAGGAGCGGGCTTGTCCCGCGATGGAGTGCGAAGCGCTCCCTCATCGCCATCCAGGTAGCACGGCATTATAGTTTCTAAGGTTACCGTTGCCTTGCAGTAAACATGTTCCCGAATCTACCCGCGCTGCTCAAACTCGCGCCTAGGCCTTCAGACGCAAGCACCGGCCGGCGGATTGTAAGCAGCGAATGCCAACGCCACCCCATTTTGCTGTTGCTCAAGGCGACGCTGCGCCTTAGACTGCCGCCCCTTGTTGAAGAGTGCCGACTGGCGCTTGAAAAAATTCCGCTGCCGATGCCTAGGCGTCGGCGGCAAACGAATCGCCTAAATGCACCTATTTTCATAGAGAAATCGATGACCAAGGAACAGTTGCTGGCCATGCCGGCCGATGACTACATGAATGCTGAACAGCTGAGCTTCTTCACTCAGCTGCTACAAGCAATGAAAGTCGAGACCCATGAACGCATCGAGCTGAGCCGTGCCACCATCGAAGGCCTGGATACCCCCTCGGATCCTGCCGATGTAGCATCGGTCGAAGAAGAGCGTAGCTGGCTGGTGAATGCCATCGATCGCGATCAGCGCCTGCTTCCCCAACTGGAGATGGCGCTGGACCGTATCGCCGACGAGAGCTTCGGCTGGTGCGACGACAGCGGTGAACCGATCGGTCTCAAGCGTTTGCTGATCAGCCCAACCACCAAATACTGCATCGAAGCACAAGAGCGCCACGAGCAGCTTGATCGCCATCAGCGTCAGGCCTGAGCCGCTCAGGTTGCCAAGCCCCATGGAGCGATTCGTGGGGCTTTTTGCATTTCAGGCATCAAACCGCAACGCCCCATGCAATTCGCCTGGAGCAGTTGCGCAGTAACCGGCAAGCCTGTTAAAACATGGCGTCTCTCTAGGATTTCACTGTTTTCGGATATCCCGCCGATGATAGTGTGTGAGCCGCCATCAGGCTCCAAGGCCATGCACCCATCCGGAATCGCATTTTCATGGGCATGCAATGTCAGACGTTACGCCGGCAGCGCTTGGGCATGGCCCAAGGGTATGTAAGCGACAACAACGCCGGCCGTTAGAGTAAAAAATCCTGCACGCTGCATCGTCAGCGGGCACAGACATGTCGCCCAGCGTTTTATTAATCTCATTGCCTATCGATTTGAAATGGCCGTGCTTCGCGAGCTCCTGCGAGGGCGGGTTGTAAACGGTTGAGGATTACTTCATTGGCAGTCAGCACTCTTGATACACACGCGTTGTTCGTCCTTGGCGATTTGCGCGGGAAACTGGCCCAGTTGTTCCAGGGTCGATTCGTCTATGTCACCGAGCAAAACCCCGAAGGCCTCTACATGGCCGAGATCGACACGGAAAGTGCGCTGGTGGTCGACGACAAGCAGCGCCTTGAGTTGAAAGTCGGCGATCATTTTCGTGCCGCCGTGCTGCCCAGCCGCGAAGGCGGCAAGCTGGAAATGCGCTTTCGCGATATCAAGCTCAATGTGTATGGGATAGGCGACTACGCGTTCGTATCGGTCCCGGAAGGCGAGGGGGTCGTACTGCGTGAAGGCCATGGCGTGATGCTGGTGTTTGCCGCCGAGCAGCAAATTCAGGAAGGGCTCGGCAAGCTGTTGAAAGCCGTAACCGGCAAGGTTGCTAAATGGCGCAAGGGTGAGCTGACGACGTTCAAGGCAAGCGAGTGACGCTGCCAGAACAAGCGCCTGGATCACGGGAACGCTATCACCGTGAGCACCAGGCGCGCGCCATGGCCGAGGCGCAGCGGCTGCTCGCAGCCCGTGAAGCGATGCGCGGGCGATGGTTGGATTGGGTAGCTGCCCAATTGTATACCCAAGGCCCGCCTCATTACGTCGCCATGGTCAGACGCGCACTGCAGCAGTTGAGTGAGCAACCAGGCTAACTGCGGTCAATTGCCACGGTCCAGACCGCTGCTGACCTCCTCGGGTACCGGCTCTTTGGCCTGACGCTTGCGAAACAGCCCGGCGCGCGCCAGTAACAACGTAGTCACGGGCACCGTGATCGACAGCAGCACGGGAATCAGCCATGCGTGCAGCACCAATGACTCTTTCAGCCATGAAAAGTAGATGATCGAGCCAAGCGCGACGCACCAGGCCCCGATGGTCGAGGCCAGCGCTGGGGGGTGCATGCGTTGGAAATAGTCTTTCAGGCGCAGCAGGCCAATTGCACCGATCAGTGCGAAAAGGCTGCCAGCTACCAGCAGTATGGCTGTGATCATCTCAAGCCAGAACGGCAGATTGAGTGCCTCGGTCATTCGATCACCTCACCACGCAGCAGGAACTTGGCCAAGGCGAAGGAGCCAACGAAACCGAACAACGCAATGAGCAAGGCCCCTTCGAAATAGGTGTCACTGGCATACCTGATGCCCAGTACCAGCATGGTCAGCATTGCCAGAATGTACAGGTAATCCAGGGCCAGAACCCTGTCCTGCGCCGAAGGGCCTCGGAATAGCCGAAGCAGGGTAAGGCACATAGCCAGCGCAAAGATGAACAAGCTGGCGAGAACAGCGTTGGCGAGCAGTCCACTCATTGAAAGATCTCCATCAAGGGACGTTCGTAGACTTCCTTGAAATGCTGGATGAATGCCGCTTCATCATCCAGATCGAATACGTGCAGCAGTAGCACGCTACGGTCCAGGGCCAGTTCCGACCAGATTGTTCCAGGGATCACCGTCGTGATCATGGACAGCGCCGCAAGCCCATGGGGCTCGTGCAGATCCAGGGGAATGTGGACGAAGCCTGAGCGAGGCGGTCGCCTTCCAGCACCCAGAACGCCGCGAGCGACCTGCAGGTTGGACAGGATGACGTCCACCCCAACCCGGCCGATCAGCTTGACGATCACCCAGGGCCGTCGGACGTGGGCATGCTGCGGCCGTAATGGCGCCATCAGCAGCGGAGCCAGTGTCCCCAACACAGCGGCCAGGATGAGGTTACCCGGACTCAGCGAAAGGTTGAGCAACAGCCACAGGCCGAACAGGCATGCCGATAGCAGGGGGGCAGGAAAGAGTCGGCTCATGGCTGCACCTGAACGTCGAGCGAGGTGGGGCCAGGTTTCGGCTGCGCCGCCATGACTGCATCGATATAGGCATCAGGCGCCTGAAGGCTGGCGGCGGTGTCGAGGCTATAACGCAGCAGCGGCTCGGCCTTGAAGCTGAGCAGCATGCACAGGCCCAGCAATATCACGATCGGAAGGCATTCGAAACGCCTGAGCACCGGCGAGGGCCGCTCTTCGGGTTTCCAGAAACGTTGAATGCCGACGCGTCCGAAAGCGATCAGCGATGCCATTCCCGACAAGACCAGCAAGGCCACAAGGCCCCAGCCAGCGGCGCCCAGTGTGTATGGGCTCGGAACCCCCAGACCGTTGGGGTTGAACAGGGCACTGATCAAGTTGAGCTTGGCAACGAAGCCTGAAAGCGGTGGCATGCCGATGATCAGCAGCGCGCAAGCGATGAAGCTCAAGCCCAGAAATGCCATGGTCCATGGAATGACCTGCCCGATGACGGCTTTCTGATTGTCATCGAGGTTGATGCCTTTTGGGGGGTGAAGCGATTCCAGCAAGGCCGGCATGGCGTCTTCTTCCTCGTCCAATGGCAACTCATTGGCAGACCGCGAGCGCTCGATGAGTTCGGCCAGAAGGAACAAGGCGCACAAGGCCAGGGTAGAATTCACCAAGTAGAACAGCGCTGCTCCGGTCAACGCCAATTGTGAGAAGCCCACCGCCCCCAACAAGGTCCCAGCCGATACCAGAATACTCAACGCCGCCATGCGTTCCAGGCGCTGCGCTGCCAGGATCGACACCGCCGCCATGGCCAGGGTCGCCAGGCCTCCGTAAACCAGCCAATCCCCGCCGAAGTGGGCCGATGCCCCCGCTTGCCCGGAGAACAGCAACGTCCATACCCGCAGCACGGCATACAGCCCTACCTTGGTCATGATCGCAAAGAGTGCAGCCACTGGCGCGCTGGCAGACGCATAGGCTGGGACGAGCCAGAAGTTCAAGGGCCAGATGCCTGCTTTGACCAGAAACGCCATGGCGAGGATCGCTGCGCCTGCATGCAGCAAGCCGCGGTCGGCCTCGGGTACGAGCGGAATCTTCAGGGCCAGGTCCGCAAGGCTCAATGTACCCGTCACGCCATACAGCATTGCCGCGCCAATCAGGAACAACGACGACGCGAAAAGGTTGACGGCGATGTAATGCAAGCCGGCCCGCACGCGTGCGCGGCCGGACCCGTGCAGCAGAAGACCGTATGAAGCTGCCAGCAGCACTTCGAAGAACACGAACAGGTTGAACAGGTCTGCCGTCAGGAATGCGCCGTACAGCCCCATCAGCTGGATCTGGAACAGCGCATGAAAACTTGCACCGGCGCCATCCCAGCGTGCCCGTGCGAACAGCAGGGCGCTTAGCCCGATGACGCCGGTCAGGGTCAGCATCAGCGCCGACAGGTGGTCTAATACCAGCACGATGCCGAACGGGGCTGGCCAGTTGCCCGGCAGGTAGACGCCGATCGATTCTGCCTGGCCCTGGGTACGCACCCAGAGCAGCAGGCTGACGGCGATGCCAAGACCGGCGAAGGTCGACAGCAGGTTCAGCCGTGCCTTGATCAATCGATGCTTTTCGCCCAGCAGCAACATGACTGCCGCTGTAATCAACGGCAGCAGGATAGGGGCAACGATCAGTTGGCTCATGCCGCTCATTCCTCACGCTCCCGGCCATCTACGTGGTCGGTGCCGGTCAGGCCGCGCGATGCCAGCAGCACCACGAGGAACAGGGCGGTCATGGCGAAGCTGATGACGATTGCCGTGAGTACCAGGGCCTGTGGCAGCGGATCGGTGTAGTGCAACAGGTCCTGGGTCACGCCTTCCTTGATGATGGGCTCCTTGCCGATGAACAGGCTGCCCATGCTGAAGATGAAAAGGTTGACCCCATAGGAAAGCAGGCACAAGCCCATGATCACCTGATAGGTGCGCGGGCGTAGCACCAACCAGACCCCGGAGGCGGCAAGCACGCCAATGGCCACTGCGATCACTTCTTCCATCAGGCGGCTCCTGCTTTACGGGTCTTGCCTGGACTGGCCGGGCGATAGGCACGTACCGACTGGTGGGCCAGGGCCGTGAGTATCAAGAGGGTCGAGCCGACGACCACGGTGAACACACCGACGTCGAAGAACAATGCGCTTGCCAGATGGATGTCTCCGAGCAGAGGAAGGTGCAGGTGCGCCGTATGGGTGGTCAGGAACGGGTAGCCGAACACGATGGCGCCGCCACCGGTCAAGGTTGCGCAGAGCAGGCCGGTGCCCATCCAGCGCAAGGGCCGCAGGCGCATCTGCGCTTCTACCCACTGGGTGCCTGCGACCATGTATTGCAGGATGAACGCCACCGAAGTCACCAACCCTGCGACGAAGCCTCCGCCTGGCTGATTGTGACCACGCATGAACAGGTACATCGACACCAGCAGCGCGATTGGCAGCAACAGGCGCACCAGTACAGCGGGCACCATCATGAAGCCCAGTGCGGTATCGGCAGCGTGGCGCGGGTTGATCAGGTCGGTGACGACATCTGGTGCCAACTGGCGCTGCTGGGTCGGCAATTGCATGCTTTCCTTGGGTGGGCGGAAGCGACGCAGAAGCGCGAAAACCGTCAACCCCACCGCGACCAGCACGGTGATTTCGCCCAGGGTATCGAAGCCGCGGAAATCCACCAGCATCACATTGACCACATTGGTACCACCACCTTGTGGCAGCGCGCGGCTCAAGTAGAACGATGAGATGTCATTGGGCGTAGGGCGGGTGAGCATGGCGTAGGACAGCACGGCCATCCCTGCGCCAACCAACACCGCCAGTAGCAGATCGCGCAAGCGACGCACGCGGGCGCGGTCGAACTTGCCGGGCAGAGGCGACACACCTTCGATACGACGTGGAAGCCAACGCAGACCAAGAAGGATCAGGACAGTGGTCACCACTTCGACGACCAACTGGGTCAGGGCCAGATCAGGCGCGGAGAACCACACAAAGGTGATACAGGTCATCAAGCCGCACACACTGACCATGGTCAGGGCCGCCAGACGGTGGTACTTGGCTTGGTACGCCGCACCGATCGCACAGGCAATGGCGATCACCCAGAGTGCGACGAATACCCCTGACCCCGGGATCTTGGGCCGTTCGCCCCAGGTCAGGCCACTGTAAAGCATGGGTGTCAGGCCGGCGAGGAAGGCGGCTACCACCAGCATGAACAGCTGCGCCTGCAGGCGCCGGCTGGTAAGCAGGTGCTCGATGCGCCGCGCCATCAGCATCAGCTGCACCTGGCCGTACTCAAAGAGGCGTTTGCCGTCGAATCGGCCCATCACGGGAGGGCAGGGGAAGCGGCCCCGTCGCAGTTGCTTGCGCAACAGCAGGTACAGAACCACGCCGCCACTCATGGCCACAAGGCTCATGATCAAAGGCGCATTCCAGCCGTGCCAGATGGCCAGGCTGTACTCGGGTAGCGTACCCCCTACCACCGGCAGTGCCGCAGCGGCCAGCAACGGGCCTACGGACTGGGCGGGGAAAATACCGACCACCAGGCATGTCAGCACCAGCAGCTCGACCGGCGCGCGCATCCAGCGCGGGGGTTCGTGTGGCGTATGCGGCAGGTCTTGGGCGGTGGGGCCGAAGAACACATCGACCGTGAAGCGCAGCGCGTAGGCCACGCTGAAAGTGCCGGCCAGGGTGGCGATCACCGGAAGCATGGCTTCGACCCAGGCGCTGGAAGTGATGAACACGGTTTCGGCGAAGAACATTTCCTTGGACAGGAAGCCGTTCATCAGCGGCACCCCCGCCATGGAGGCGCTGGCGACCATGGCCAGAGTGGCTGTGTAGGGAACCAGCCGGACCAAGCCGCTCAGGCGCCGGATGTCACGCGTACCACTTTCGTGGTCGATGATGCCAGCGGCCATGAACAACGACGCCTTGAAGGTTGCATGGTTGAGAATGTGGAAGACCGCCGCGACGGCGGCCAGCGAGCTGTTCAGGCCCAGCAACAGCGTGATGAGGCCCAGATGGCTGATGGTCGAGTAGGCCAGGAGGCCTTTGAGGTCATTCTGGAACATCGCTGCAAAAGCACCGAGCAGCAGCGTCAGCGCACCAGCACCCCCGACGATCCAGAACCATTCGTCGGTACCCGACAGCACTGGCCACAGGCGCGCCAGCAAAAATACGCCGGCCTTGACCATGGTTGCCGAATGCAAATACGCCGACACCGGCGTGGGTGCTGCCATGGCATGCGGTAGCCAGAAATGGAAGGGAAATTGCGCGCTCTTGCTCAGGGCGCCGATCAGGATCAGGGGCAACAGCACTGGGTAAAGCGCATGCTGGCGTATGGTGTCACCTGCAGCCAGGACCTTGTCCAGGTCATAGCTGCCCACCACATGGCCGAGCAGCAGCGCCCCCACCAGCAGGCACAAGCCTCCGGCACCGGTAACCATCAGCGCCATGTAGGCGCCACGGCGCGCGTCGGCCCGATGATGCCAGTAGCCGATCAAGAGGAAGGAGAAGAGGCTGGTGAGCTCCCAGAAAAACACCAGTTGTAAAAGGTTGCCCGACAGCACCAGCCCCAGCATTGCGCCCATGAATGCAAGGAAGAAGGCAAAAAATCGCGGCACCGGGTCCTGTGGCGACATGTAGTAGCGCGCGTACAGAGACACCAACGTACCGATGCCCAGCACCAGCAGTGAGAACAGCCAGGCAAAGCCGTCCATGCGCAGCACGAAGTTGAGCCCGAGGCTGGGCAGCCACAGGAATTCTTCACGGATGACACCGCCATGGGCCACCTGTGGATAGAGAAGTGCTACCTGGACGGTGCCGACCAAGGCCACGAGCCCGGCGAGTATGGACTCGGCGTTACGTGCGTTGTGCGGCAGCGCGGCTGCCAGCAAACTGCCCACGAACGGCAGAAGCAATAGCACTATCAAAGACATAGAGTTCTATTCTGAGAGGTTTTCCAAGGATCATACGTGCCGGACGGGTCATCGACCAACACACAACCTGTCGCAGAATCCTACAAAAGGGCTGTGACAGGCTGTTTTTTTATAACAGTTTTTTACAAAGGACAGTCGGACCTTTAGAGACCGGTCTTGAGTTGACGTTCATTCTGTGCAAGTTCGGTATCAGCAGGTTCTGGCCTGCGGCGCACTCGCAACTCGCTGATGACCACGGCGATGACGATCAGCAGGCCGCCTAACAGTGCCAATCCCGGCAGGCGTTCTCCCGCTATCCGTCCGACCAGGCCGGCCCAGACTGGCTCACCGGCGTAGATCAGCGTAGCCCGTGTGGGTGATACCGATTTCTGTGCCCAATTCATCGCCACTTGGATCACCGCGCTCATCAGGCCCAAGCCAATCGCACTGCTCAGCAAAAGCCAGGAGAAGTCAGGTACCGATTCCTGGGTAGGCAGCATCATCATGAATGCCAGCACCGAGGCCGTTGCCAGTTGCACCACGGTAACGCGGCGAACGTCGACGCGCCCGGCAAAGCGACTGATCAGAATGATTTCGCCCGCGATGGCGATGGCGCTGACCAGTGTAACCAGCTCGCCTTCGCTCATGTGCAGGCTACCGGCCTGCGGGCCGGCAAGCAGCACCAGGCCAACGAACGCCAGGCCGATCCCAAGGCTGGGCATCAGGCCCGGGCGCCGGCCCAGTACCAGCCATTGCAGCAAGGGTACGAAGGGCACGTAAAGCGCCGTGATGAACGCTGATTGGCTGCTGCTGATCGTCTGCAGGCCCATGGTCTGCAAGCCGTAGCCCAACATGATCAACACGCCAATGCACAGGCCCGCCTTGAATTCGACAAGGGTCAACCCTTGCAAGGCGCGCGCCGAGACCATGCCGACGAACAGGGCAGCCGCGGCAAAGCGCAAACCCACGAAGAACATGGGGCCGCTGACGGCCATCACGTTGTGCACCAGCAGGAAGGTACCGCCCCAGAGCATGGTGATGAACACCAGCACCCACTCGGCTTTGCTGAGACGGAACGAAAACGTGGGGCGTTGCGGGCGTGACTGATTCATGCGGTTGCAGGCTCGTAGGACAGGGCGCACAATCGGCGCAAAGTGGGCAGTATACTGCGCAACAACTAGGGATGAGCAATATAGTGCACAACGACACTTCGCATCGCGCTTCGGTGCTGCAACACGTGAGCTTGAACGTTCGCAGGCTGCGCAATGTGGCTGGCATCAGCCAGGCAACCTTGGCCGAGCGTTCAGGTGTCAGTCGTCGCATGCTGGTGGCGATTGAGGCGGGCGAAAAAAATGTCAGCCTAACCACGCTCGACCTCATCGCCGAGGCGCTCGGGGTGGCGTTCAGTACATTGATCCAGGCGCCTGACCAGCGTAACCCTGGTCGTATCGAAGAGTTGGCCTGGGCGGGTGAACATCCGCAAAGCCGGGCCATCCTGCTGGCAAGCAGCATGGCCCGTCGTGAAGTCGAGCTGTGGGAATGGACGCTGGCGGTCGGCGAGCACTATCGCAGCGAGGCGGATGCCGAAGGCTGGAGCGAGCAGATCTACGTGGTCGAAGGTGTACTGACGCTGATCATCGAGGATGTCGAGCACCGACTCGAGCAGGGCCGCTTTCACGTATTCGCCAGCAATTGCCGTTACGCCTATCGCAACGATGGCGCGGTGGCAGTGAAGTTCGTACGCAACGTTGTGATCTGAGGGCCGTACTGGCCGAAGGCCGATCAGGTGCGACCGGCAGCTTCTTCGAGCAGTGCATCAGTGCTGCGCACCGAGGCATAGGCGAACGCCAGGGCCGCCATCGATGCGTCATGCACCTGTGCAGCAGGTACCCATTTGCCGTTGAACTCCAGGGCCAGGGTGGCGCAGGCATCATGGGCGACCGTGACGACATACCCGAGGTCGGCTGCTGCGCGCACCGCCGCATCGATGCACATGTGGCTCATGCTGCCCACGACGGTCAGCGACTTGATACCCTGGCGTTCGAGCGTCGGCGCAAGATCGGTCGAGAGAAAAGCGTTGACCTTGTGCTTGAGAATCACAGCCTCTCCAGGTAACGGGTGAACACGCGGGTGAATGGCTGCGCCCGAAGAGCCTGGGGCAAAGAAGGGAGCGTCGGCGCTGTCGAACTCGTGGCGTACGTGCACGACGAAGTCTTTTGCATCGCGCGCAGCCTGGAGCAGGCGGGCCGCATTTTCAGCGGCGCGCTCGGCGCCCTCCAATGGCCACCTTCCGCCTGGGAAATAGTCGTTCTGGATATCGATGATGATCAGTGCATGGGTGCTCATGTTGCCTCCAAGGGCAGTGGTTTTGGCGGTTGCTTAGTTATAGGCTGTCGCGCGATAGGCGTGAATCGGCGCGAAAGACACTATGCGGGGCAAAACTGACATGGCTCGTTTTCTGGAGATTGGCCTGCTTCGCTATCCCGATGCACAAGAGGCAGCGATCCACGGCCTGCAAGACTTGTTCGCCGTGGCTAACCGCATGGCTGACACCTTGGGTGCGGCCCAGGCGCCTCGTGTACGTATCAGCGTATGGCGTGTGGGTGCGGAGGGGGAGATGCTGGCTGAGCCCCCACTAGGGGATGCCAGTGATGCTCGACTGCGTGTTCTGATCATCCCGCCAAGCCTGCATGCCATTCCCGACGACGCCTGCTTGGTTCGCCATCGTTCGGCTTTGTGCCGATTGCATCAGGAGGGCACCGTTCTGGCCTGCGTGTGCATCGGGGTATTCTTCATTGCGGCCTGTGGTCTGCTGGATGGACGCACTGCATGCGCTCACCGCAATCATGTGCAGATACTCGAGGCGCGTTACCCGCACGCCAGGGCCGAGGCTCAACAGGCGTTGCTCGATGACGGCGATATCGTCAGCTCCGCTGGCCTGATGGCATGGACCACTTTGGGCCTGTGCCTGGTGCAGCGCTTCATGGGCAATACCGTTGCAGCCGACACCGCGAACTTCCTGGCAGTAGAACCGGTACCTGACGCTTTGCCCGGTTCTCGCCTCAACCCGTTGCTCGATCATGGCGATGAAGCCGTCCTGAAGGTTCAGCACTGGTTACAAGCTACAGGCGCACGCACGGCGGACCTCGCAGCGATGGCGGCGCGCGCCTGCCTGGAACCACGCACGTTCTTGAGGCGGTTTCGCTTGGCCACAGCGTTGCGCCCTACCGAGTACTGTCAGCAGATAAGGGTGTGCCGGGCAGCACGTCTGCTGGAGTTCACGCGCAGGACAGTCGACCAGATCGCCTGGGATGTGGGTTATCGGGACGCGGGGGCGTTTCGCAAGGTCTTTCAGCGCGCTACAGGTGTCACCCCCAGTGCGTTTCGGCGGCAGGTGGTGGCACCACAGCCTGGAGGGCAGGTTGAAATGGATAGCGAACCTCTTGACCTCGAGATTGGTTGAGGTTTTAACCTTCCGGGCATTGCGATGTGTATCCCTTGTCAGGAGGTTGTTGATGTCAGGAAGTGTCCCTGCCATCTGGTACACCCAGATGATCGAATATCGGGTCGCCGTCGTCTTTCAGCAGGCATTGGCCCAGGCACTGGTGCTGCGCAGTGAGTCATTGGCAGCAGGCTGTGAAGACCTGCGGGCGGTCAGTGTCCAGGCCAGCGAAGATGGCTGCCGTGTGTTGCAGTCGCTGCAGTGGACCAACCGGGAGGCCGGTGAGGCGGCCATCGAGCAAGTGCTGGACGGGTCGTTTCTGAGCATGCTCCAGCAGTATCATGCCAGCGCCGTGAACTTCACTGCCTTCACGGCGCTGCGGAGTCTGGCTCGCCATCCTGACGGAGCGTTGTACTGCCAGATGGTGTGAGCTTCATGCGTACCAGGGTGCGTAGTGGGGATAGCGGTCCAGGCGAGCACCAATGACCATTTCGCTGATCCATGCCGCCAGCAGTGCGCTGTAGGCCTTCTGGCTTTCTTCGGTGGACAGGCCGTGGTCGGCGCCGTCGACGATCCGGTGGGTGAGCGAGTGGGCACTGCTGAAGGCTGAGCGGTAACTCATCAGCGTGCTGTGGGGTACGTAATCATCGTGCTCGGACTCCACCAGCAGAACATCGCCGCCAAACCCGGCGCAAGCAGCCAGTGCGCGGTTGTCAGATGGCGCCAGGGGGCGACGGCGATAGTCATTGAGCCGTTGTCGGTCCAGGGACTGCTTGGGCGTATTCCACTCCTCGTCCCAGTACATGGCCGGTACCCGCAGGGCCAGCCAGCGGACCGGGCGCATTGATGTCAACAAGGTGGCCAGGTAGCCGCCGTAGCTGCTGCCGATCACGGCGATGGCGTTGGCGTCCACGGTGGGGTGACTGACCAGCCGGTCGTAGGCCGTCAGCAGGTCCTGCAGATTCTGCTCTCGCGTCACTGTCAGACGCTGACTTTGGGTTTTCTCATGGCCACGAAGATCGAAGGTCATGCAGACGCAGCCAAGTCCTGTGATGTGCCGCGCCCTGGCAAGATCGCGTTGCTGGCTACCGCCCCAGCCGTGGACGAACAGGATGCCGGGGATTTTGCTGCCGGGGCTGACCAGGGTCGCGCAGATGGTATCCCCGTTCACCGGCAACTCTATCGTCTCACTCTGAATGGCCAACGTGTCGGAGCTGCGCGTATTTGGTGAGTTGTCCGAGTTCACTGTCATTTCCTTGATAAAAGAGAGTAGCGTGCGCGGGTAGCGCGGGCGTGCCAAACACTTCGTGGGTGCTAGCGCGCACTCGATTGACCAGGCCGTTGGCAGCGAATGCCTGCAGGGCGAGCAATTCGGCGCTGCTGGCACCGCCCATCCGCCAGGATTGCTCCAGCACGCCACTGCGGATCTGACCTTTGGTGTCGGTGCCGCGGGCAATGTCGTAATTGCGGCGTGAGGCGATGAAGCCAGGTAAGTGTAGTTCGGCAGCCTGGTCATAAGCCATTGCCTGCTCGATCGCCAGGCGAACGCTGTCTTCCAAGGGCTCGCCCAGCAGAGACGCAAAGCCTCCTCGTACGAAGGTCAGGTCAGAGCCGCCGTACACCTCGATACCTTGGTGATCCTGGGTCAGTTGTTGTGTGCCGTAATAGCTGCACACCAATCCTGCAACCCGTACCTGGCCGACGCTGAACGTCTCGACGTTGTTCAGGTTCTGCTCCAGCACCAGGCCCCAGGTCATGAGTTCTTCGTCATCCACTGAACAGAGCAGGGGTTCGAATTCCTCAAGCGTAGAAAACACCACTTGCCCTCGACCCGCGCATGCGCGCACGGGTTTGAGTCGTGCGGGCCCCTCCACCAATAGTAGTTGAGCCGCGCGCCGTGCGGTGGCCTTGTCAAACACGGTGTAGCCCTTGAGCAGCGCCTCGCACGCCTGCCGCGCAAATGCTTCAGGCCAATCAGGCTTCGGTGGAGCACCTGGCGGCAGAGGATGCGAAATGGCTTTGGTGGCCATAAAGGGGTGGGCGACGGCACCGCCGAAAAAGTCGGCCTCGCTCTCTATGCCAAGGGCTGTCAGATGGGCCGGGTCAACCAACGGCTGTGTGAGCATGTAGTAATAGGAGGCGTGCGCTTCTGGCGGTCCGTTCAGGTCAACCACGGGGCAACCCAGCAGCTGTGCGAAGCCTTCCGATAGCTTGCGGTAGACGGCGTGCTCGTGATCGGGGGTATGGGGGCGAGTGTCGAGTATCACGACGCCTTGTTTGTGCTGACAGGCATTGGGCATGGCGATCCGCCTTGCAGGGAGACTGTACTGCCTCTGAATCCGGGACCTTGGTTAAGTTCAGCATGGCAGGATCGGCGGTACAGTCCGGCGTAGGACCTTTCCCAGAGGCGTGTAGCCCAGCAATTGCTGATTGCAGTACGCGGGTAGCTATTCCATCATCAATTGCTCAGGCATAACCGATGTCGCCACAGAAAAGGGCATGATCGTGCACACCACTCCCCAACAGACCACAGCCCAGCGTCTTGCCGCGATGCGTGCGACCATGGCCGCAGAAGGGCTTGATGCCCTGCTGGCTCCATCGGCCGACCCTCATCTTTCCGAGTATCTGCCAGGGTATTGGCAAGGTCGCCAATGGCTGTCGGGCTTCACCGGTTCGGTTGGCACCCTGGTCATCACCCAGCAGTTTGCCGGGCTATGGGTCGATAGCCGCTATTGGGAGCAGGCTGAGCGAGAGCTGGCAGGTAGCGGCATCGAATTGATGAAATTGTCACCCGGGCAGCCGGGCGCGCTGGACTGGTTGGCCGAACAGGTTCAACCACAAGGTTGCGCGGGTGTGGATGGTCGTGCGATGGCCTTGGCTTCGGCGCGCCAATTGCGAGAGCGCCTTGGCCAACGAGGCGCAAGGCTGGTGACTGACCAGGATCTGCTGGGCCGCGTCTGGAGCGACCGGCCGGCGCTACCGTCCAGCCCGGTGTACTCACATCTTGCGCCATACGCGGTGGTGGGCCGTGCGCAGAAGCTGGCACGGGTGCGGCAGGCGATGCAGGCTAAAGGCGCGGACAGTCATTTCATCGCCACCTTGGATGACATTGCCTGGTTGTTCAACTTGCGCGGCAGTGATGTGTCCTACAATCCGGTGTTTCTGGCGTTTGCCCTGATCGATGCGCAGCGTGCGCAGCTTTTCATCGCCTCGGCAAAAGTCGATGAGCCCCTTCGTCAGGCGCTGCGCCAGGATGGCATCGAAGTACGAGACTACAGCGAGGCCGCCCGCGCGCTTGGTCAACTGTCACCTGGAAATCGCTTGTTGGTGGACCCGGCGCGGGTGACGTGCGGATTGCTTGAGCCGCTTGCAGAAGGCGTAGTGCTCGTGGAAGGCCCGAATCCCAGCACCCTGAGCAAGGCGTGTAAGGCTGAGGGCGAGCTTGAGCATGTTCGTCGGGCGATGGAACAGGACGGCGCCGCCTTGTGTGAGTTTTTCGCCTGGTTTGAAGAAGCGCGAGGGAGCCAGGTGGTGACCGAGCTGACCGTCGATGAGCAACTCACTGCGGCGCGCGCCCGGCGGCCGGGCTTCGTCTCACTGAGTTTCTCTACCATTGCGGCGTTTAATGCCAATGGTGCGATGCCCCACTACCGGGCCACCGATCAGTCACACGCGGTGATCGAGGGCGACGGCCTGCTGCTCATCGACTCAGGCGGCCAATACCTCGGTGGGACGACGGATATCACGCGTATGGTCCCCATCGGGCAACCGAGCGATTTGCAGAAGCTCGACTGTACCCGTGTGCTCAAGGGCATGATTGCGCTGTCGCGGGCGACCTTCCCGCGTGGCGTGTTGTCGCCCATGCTTGATGCCATAGCCCGTGCGCCAATCTGGGCCGACCAGGTCGATTACGGCCACGGCACAGGCCATGGCGTGGGCTATTTCCTCAATGTTCATGAAGGGCCCCAGGTGATCGCCTATCTGGCAGCGCCCACGCCCCAGACCGCCATGCAGGAAGGCATGATCAGCTCAATCGAGCCTGGCACCTACCGCCCTGGGCAATGGGGGGTACGTATTGAAAACCTGGTAGCCGCGCGAAGCGTCGGGCGCAGTGCATTCGGTGAATTTCTCGATTTCGAGACGTTGACGCTGTGCCCCATCGATACGCGTTGTCTGTTGTTGGAGCGGCTGACTGAGCAAGAGGTTTGCTGGCTCAATACGTACCACTCCACGGTGCGAGAGCGATTGGCTCCGCTCCTGGAAGGAAAGGCGCTGGCCTGGCTGCTGTCACGTACCGTGGCGATTTAGTGGATGAGGGCAGCCATCAGGCTGCCCCGGTCATTTGCAAATGACGATCATGCTGCGGCTGGTGTAGCCGGCAGGGTTGATGCCGAATAGATAATCGCCGTCCTCTTCGTCGCTGTCGCCTGAGCGGGCGACGACGCGGTACCCGCGGGTGGTGCAGGCGCTCGCGGCCTTGCTGTAGCAGTTGTCCCATGAAGAAGACAGGCCAGAGCAATTGATATGCAGGCCTTTCTTGCCCCGTTTGACCTCGGTCTTAGCCGTGGCGGCACATCCAGCAATAGCCAAGATGGCCAGGATGAGCAAAATACGTTTCATTCCTGTCCTTAAATGCAGGACGGATCAGCTGACTGGGTCCGTCGTTTCGCTCGGGTTCGTCCTGAAGAGTACAGCGTCCCTATTCGACTGCGCTGGGACAGCTTAATCAGCGAGCGGTGACGCCACAACACCCACGCAGCCTCCGATGAAAGTTTTTCCCTGTCAATCGGCAACTATCGCGGGTCCTGGGCCATGGCGCATGGACAGAGTCGTGCCTACGGAGGCCGCGATGATTGCGCCGATGGCGAGCCATTGCGTAAATGACAGCACTTCGCCCAGGAACAGCAGCCCGGACAAGGCGCCGAAGGCAGGCTCGATGCTCATCAGGGTGCCGAAGGTGCGCGCGGGCATGCGCGTGAGCGCAACCATTTCCAGGCTATAGGGAAGGGCGGTAGACAATACCGCCACAGCGATCGCCATGGGGATGACCGCGGGCGTCAGCAGCAGGCTACCGGCATGCACGATGCCAATCGGTGCGATGAACAGTGCTGCGACCAGCACCCCCAGCGCTGCGCTTTGCACGCCATGTTCAGCACCAGCCCGTTGGCCGAAGACTATATAGAGTGCCCAGCACGCCCCCGCGCCGATTGCGTAGCACGCGCCCAGTGGGTCCAGCGCCTCTCCGCCATGGCCTGCGGGCAGCAACATCAGTAGACCGAAAATGGCCAGCGCGATCCAGATGAAGTCGATCGCGCGGCGTGAGGCAAATATTGCCACTGCCAGTGGTCCGGTGAACTCGAGGGCCACCGCGATGCCAATCGGCACCGTCTGCAAGGACATATAGAAGAGGAAATTCATGCCGCCGAGCGCCAAGCCATAGATCACGACGTTGCGCAGGGTGCGAGTATTGAAGCGCGCCCGCCATGGCCTTAAGAGTGCAATCATGATCAGGCTGGCGAAAATCAGGCGCAGTGAGGTCGTGCCTTGTGCGCCAATGAGCGGGAACATGCTTTTGGCGATTGAAGCGCCGGTCTGAATCGATGCCATGGCGATGAGCAGCAGGCCTATTGGGAATAGCACCGAAGCCAGGCTGCGAGGCGGTTTTGTCATGAGGGCGAATTACCTGAGGGTGTTTTTTGCGCACTATAGTGCGCAATGGTGAGAGAGACAGCAACAGCGCGTTGGGCGTTCCCCTGAAATGACATCCGGAGAAGATTAATGCTTGACGCTGAGAAATTAGTGTCTATAATTCGCCCCACTCCAGCGCAGTCGGGCATCAACTTGACGCGCTGGACGACTGCAAGCCTTTGAAGTTGAACGAGTTTCTC